>NZ_JBPNYQ010000007.1:0-171459 GCF_051235485.1 Pseudoalteromonas nanhaiensis
CGTTGGGTCATTTTCACACCTTTGTTGTTGGACTAATTATCCTTCACAAAAGTGTGCGGTGCCATTAAATCAGATCACTATAAGTTGAGCGCCCCAGAACTGCCAAGTTGGCTTAATTTTAATCTTGCAACAGGTGAGCTAAGTGGTACACCCACTAATGATGATGTGGGTACTCATGCTGTTACTTTATTAGTAACTGATGCCGAAGGATTAACTGATACACAAACCTTTGTTATCACAGTTGCCGATGTTAACGATGAAGCAACCGGTGGTATTAGTATCAGTGGCGAGGCTAAACAAGGTCAAACCTTGCGTGTTGAGTCAACCATTGAAGACCCTGATGGCGTAGGTGAATTTACCTATCAATGGCTGCGCAATGGGGTATTAATTTCGGGTGCAACACTATCGGAGTACATGCTAACCGATGCTGATATCGGCGCGACGATAACGGTTGTAGTAACCTATGTTGATGGCAACGGTAATACTGAGACCTTTACATCGGGTGCAACCAGCCCTGTTATTATTGCAAACACTGCGCCTGTGGCTAACGGTGAACAACTTAGCACAAATGAAGACGAGAGCATCACCTTTACACTCAGCTATTTTGATGAAAATGGCGATGATCTGACATTCAACCTAGTGACACCGGTTAGTAATGGTACGTTAACGATGGATGCTAATAGTTTCACGTACCAGCCTAATGCTGACTTTTACGGTACTGACAGCTTTAGTTATCAAGTATCAGATGGAAAAGTAAGTTCAGAGCTTGCCACCGTTACTATCATAGTAAATCCAGTAAGTGATGCACCTATCTCTGTGCCGGATAGCTTTACGATTAATACTGACTTAAATGAGTTTGTGATTTTAGACGTGCTGGCAAATGATCGTGATGCAGATGGCGATGAGTTAACTATTCTCAATGCTACAGCCAGTGCAGGTGTTGTCCGGATTGTTGATAATAAGCTTGAGTATCTCGCACCTGTTGGAATGATTGGTGAAGTTGTAATCACTTACCAAATTAGAGATAGCAGTGGTGAAATAACCGAAGTGACTTTAGTTGTTTCGTTAGTCTCAACATCACAGAACATTACAATTACAGCGCCAGATGACAGAACAATTGCATCTGAGGGGTTATTCACAAAAGTAAACATGGGAACGGCGATTGCACTTGATTCTTTAGGTAATCCAGTGCGAGTAACAGCTAGCTCTAAAGGATTTTTTGCATCAGGTACCCATACCGTTGTGTGGACTGCTGGTGAAGGCAGTGACCAAGTTTCGGCAACTCAGCTGATCCATGTTGTACCCCAAGTCAACTTTAGTAAAGACCAAACAGCTACAGAAGGGACAACAGTGACGATTAAAGCCATTCTCAATGGTGATGCAGTAAGTTACCCTGTTATTGTTCCATACTCAGTGTCAGGCGATGCAACACAAGGGCTTGACCATGATTTAGTGGATGGAGAGTTTGTCTTTAACAAAGGACAGCGAGAGGCGCAACTTATTGTAAATTTAGCACAAGATGAGTTTGAAGAAGGCAGCGAAACAGTCGTAGTTAGCCTGTCTGATCCACAAAGTGCTGTAATTGGTCCTTTAGGTACACATACATTGACTATTGCAGAGGGTAATGTCGCGCCAAGCGTACAATTATTTGCAAGTCAAAACGGCCTTACTACACGAATAATAGATAAGCATGCTGGTGAAGTGACGATTAGTTCATTAGTGATCGATGCAAACTTAGCTGATACCCATAGTTATGATTGGAGTGTGTCGAGCGACAGTATTGTAGATATCGATCAGATTGACGATCAATTTAGCTTTGACCCTAGCAATGTGGAAAATGGTACTTATCAATTTACCATTGTTGCCAGTGATGGTGATAAAACAGGCTCAATGAAATTAGAATTAACAATTTTAGAGTCTGCACCGTTACTCACTTCAGAAGATACCGATTTTGACGGTATTAGTGATCTACAAGAAGGTTATGGTGACAGTGATAATGACGGTATTCCTGATTATATCGATTCAGTCTCTTTGGCGAAAAATGTGTTGCAAGAGAAGTTCAACGAAAGTGAGTTTTTCTTAATGGAAACAGAGCCAGGCTTGCAGCTTAGCCTAGGACATGTTGCCTTTGTTGCACACGGTACGCAAACGGGAATTACTGGAGAAGAAGTTGAGCAATTCGCAAGTAACAGTCAAAACAACGTTGTTGATGCAAGCTTTAACTATGAAAATGGTGTATTTGACTTCAATGTGACTGATATACCAGTGCCAGGGCAATCTGTGAGTATTGTTATGGCGCAATTTTCTCCGGTTCCGAGCAATGCGGTTTATCGCAAGTTGATGCCTATAGGTTGGACTGAGTTTGTCGTAGATAGTAAGAATAGTATCGCTTCAGCACCGGGTGTTGAGGGGTTCTGCCCACCACCTCGTGATGCACAATATGAAGAAGGCTTAAAAGAAGGCTACTGGTGTGTGCAATTGACTATCGAAGATGGTGGTCCTAATGATGCGGATGGACTAGTCAATCGTGCAATCGAAGACCCAAGTGGTTTAGCAACGTTAGCCGGCACAAATACTAAACCTGATGCGCAAAACGATACTGTTGTGGTTAAACGTAATACAGCTGCTTATCTTGATGTGTTATCAAATGATAGTGATGCTGATGGCGACTCATTGACCTTAACATCTGCCTCAGTTGATATTGGCCAAGTTAGTATTGCTAATAATCAATTGTATTTCACTCCACAAGCAGAGCATCTAGGAACGGCAAGCATTACCTATGCAATCTCTGATGGTCAAGGTGGTTCAAGCTACGCTAAGGTAAATGTTGATGTTGTTGAAAATAAAGCACCAAGTATTTCTCTCATCGTGGATGTAAGCACTGAGGATCAAAACCCAGTAACTGTAGACGTTTTAACAAATGTGTCAGATGAAGATAATAATTCATTCATTATTATTTTCGCATCGGCAAATAATGGTACGGTCATTATCAATGCTGATAACACCTTAACCTATACACCAAACGTTGGTTTTGAAGGGATCGATACGGTGACATTTACAGTATCAGACGGTGATGGTGGTACTGTTGAGGGGCAATTTAATGTTTTAGTGAACTCTAAAAAACGGGTAACTGTTGAGAGTAAAACACGTGGAGGTTCATTACCTCTAGGTTTAATTGTTTATCTCTTCTTATATACGCTTTATAGACGTTACTCGCAAAAAGTACGCCGTTAAAAAATAAAAAAGCCAAGCATTAGCTTGGCTTTTTTCATCTCTTTGATGAGATTAAGGTTGATAGTAAATCGGTGATTCAGGGCCAACAGGGAAGCCCAGTACAAATACCCATAAGTAGAATAACGCCACCCAACCAACAAAGAAGATCATACTGTACGGAAGCATGGTCGCAACCAATGTACCAATACCCATGTCTTTCTTATACTTAGTTGCAACAGCCAGTATCAAGCCAAAATAGCTCATCATTGGTGTAATAAGGTTAGTAACTGAGTCACCAATTCGATACGCCGCTTGAATAGTTTCTGGCGCGTAGCCAATTAGCATTAACATTGGCACGAAGATAGGTGCAGTTACAGCCCACTGCGCTGAAGAAGATCCCAAACTTAAGTTTACCAATGCACACATTAAAATGAATAGCACGAATACTTCTGGACCTGTTAGGTTTAGAGCTTGTAACAGAGCAGCGCCGTTAATCGCTAAAATTGTGCCTAGGTTAGTCCATTTAAAAAAGGCAACGAACTGCGCGGCAAAGAAAACCAGCACAATGTACATCCCCATCGAGCTCATGCTTTTACTCATGGCATCAATGACATCTTTATCGTTTTTCATAGTGCCAACAACACGGCCGTAAACAAAACCCGGAATACCGAAAGTAACAAAGATGAATACCACAATGCCTTTTAAAAATGGTGAGTGTGCAACAAGGCCTGTTTCTGGGTTACGCAAAATGCCGTCTTCAGGAACAATTGTCCATGCAAGTAATAATGATACCACTAACAGTGACACACCCGCCCACTTAAGGCCTGATTTTTCTTTATCGGTTAAACCTGCAATGTCATTTTTAGGTAAATCATTGCTTGCTTCATCTGGGTTGTATTTGCCAAGGCGTGGCTCAACGATTTTCTCGGTAACGAACGTGCCTAAAATGGCAATTAAAAATACTGAGATCATCATGAAATACCAGTTTGCTTCAGCGCCAACTTGGTAATTTGGATCAATCATTTGTGCTGCAGGTGTAGTAATACCAGCAAGAAGAGGGTCAATGGTGCCTAGCAATAGGTTGGCACTGTAACCGCCTGAAACACCTGCAAATGCTGCAGCAAGGCCCGCAAGTGGGTGGCGACCAAGGCTGTGGAATATCATGGCTGCTAGTGGAATCAGTACGACATAACCAAGCTCTGATGCTGTATTTGATAAAATCGCAGCAAATACCACCATGAAAGTAACTAGGCGTTTAGACGCGCCCATTACCATGCCTCGCATAGCTGCAGAAAGTAAACCTGAGTGCTCTGCAACACTCACACCTAATAAAGCAACCAGTACTGTGCCAAGTGGTGCAAAGCTTGTAAAGTTTGTAACAAGACCAGTGACGATACGCTGTAGGCCTTCGGCACTGAGCAGGCTGACAACTTCAATAACACCATCGGGGTCGCGTCCAGCAGCGCCTTCTGGGCGTGGGTCGATGGCACTTAAACCATACCAATCTGCAATGCCACTAAATACAATAATAGCAACACAAAACATTGCAAATAATGTGATTGGGTGGGGGAGCATATTACCCAAAAATTCAACGGTGGCTAAAAATCGGTTAAACAACCCATTATTGCCACCCTCATGGGTGTTGTGAGAGTTTATAGTTTTTGACATGTCCAGTTCTCGTTATTTCAAAATGGCGCTAACCTAGCATTTTTTACCGGACAGATCATGTTTTAGCGGTGGGAAATCTAATAGGTACGTTCCAATACGCCCTTATATAGCAAGGGATAGCGGCGCAAACGCTTACCAATGTAATCATCGGCTAGAATTTGCGCACAGATTTGCTCTACATCATTCGTTGCTTCAAACACCCAATCAAAACGCTCAATAGCAAGTAAAAAACCTCGTTTAAGAAACTGTTGCTCACGATAGTAGCTAAGATTGTCGCGAATAATATCTAGCTTACTTGGGTCATTTTTTAATTCATTAATAACCTGATTGATAAATGCAACTTGCTGCTTGGATTCAGCTTTTACCCGTCGTTTCATTACTTATTTATAGTTCCTGCTCTGCGATATAAAGCACTTTCTTCATAAAGTCTTCTTTGTTTTTTTCGTGTTGATAGTCAAGGTGATAGGTATTATGAAAACCAAAGCGAAGTAATACACCACTGCCTTTTAGATAGACTGTATATCCATCGATATCAGAAAAAGCGCAAATACCTTCGTAAAGCTTTCCATCTTCATGGTCTTCACCGTGTTGAATGATTTTTTCATACACAGAAAGAATTAATTTACCGTCTAGTTCATTTTTCATGATGACTCCTTTTTAATGTAGTACGTTGCATATCTATAAAAAGTTTAGTGCTATTTTTAATGTTTTGAGTGTTTCTATGGCTTAGTTTGCGATAAATCATTAAATCTGCATTTAGCCAGCAGATGTCGAAAATTTACAATATTTTGTCTTACCTTAAACTTAAAATTGGTTTTATTTGAGGGACGCACAATGAGTTATAAATTAATACTACTGATACTACTAACAGGCTTGTTGCTTGTAAGCCAAAGCATATCAGCAAATACAGCCCCCCTTGTTTTAGAAAATGAAACAGGGAAAATAGTCAAACTTGAAAGCTACTTAGGCAAAAAACCAGTTTACTTAAAGTTTTGGGCTACTTGGTGCAAGCCATGTATGGAGCAGATGCCGCATTTTCAGCATGCTTACGAACAGTATGGCGATAAAATTCAATTTGTAGCAATTAATATCGACCTCAATGATGATGCACACGCTGTTGCTAAGGTTAAAGAGCGTTTTTCACTTAGCATGCCATTATTTACCGATCATACAGGCCGGGTTGCTAAACATTATGAATTTATGGGCACCCCTTTTCATGTGTTAATTGATAGCGATGAAAAAGTTATTTTTCAAGGCCACGAAGCTGATAAGCCGCTTGATAACACGTTACGTTTGTTGTCACACAATGGTAAAGTTGAAAAAGTGCGATTACTAGGTGAAAAGCAAGGTAAAGCGGCTCCTTTGGTTATTCCGAATAAAGGCAAAAAAGCAGTGCTATTCACCGCAACATGGTGCGACTGGTACTTAGCTGACACTCGTCCTGCAATGGCAAAGCAGTGTGAATTAGCGCAGCAACATGTTAATCAGTTGGCAAAGCAAGGAATAGATGTCGAGGTTAAAGTGAGTCAGTTATGGACAGATCAAAGTGCAGTGCAAGAATATATTGATAAATTCTCTGTAACCATGCCAGTTTCAATCGATTATGGAAATGAGTTATTTATCGAAAATGGCATTAATTCGGTACCCAGTTTACTTCTTTACAACGATGGAAAAATAGTCTCAACACAGGCTAAATTTTAATAAAAACCGTGTGATTTTGCTTTGTAATTATGCAAATTTAGCCTATGCTCAAGGCTCATTACACAGTGAGCCTAGAGCATGATAGATAAGGCATTATTAGCAAAAACACGCGAGTTATCTGACCGATTAATCGCACTGCAAACACCCATTCGTATCCTTGATGCGATCAACTGGGATAAACAAATCAAAGAAGAGTTTTTTAAGCATAAATGCCAGAAAAACCCAACAGTTGATCAAGCCTATTACCAACAGCGTGACCTTGGCTTTGTACCAAGCGAACTGCGCCGTGCGTTTTCTGATTTAAATCGCGATATCATCAGCCAACTAGGGCAACTAAACCCGATTGCGCAATACATGAGCAAGATGTGTACTGAATATAAAACCGTACTTAGTATGATTGAGTATCGTGGTACCCCTGAATTTCATGATCTGTCTGTAGAGCTGTTCGGTCATCCTAAAGATTTATTCCATGCTGGAGAGCCGTCACTTTCAGAGCTTGCAACTATGCTTGAGCAGCCACTAAAGAGTATGCTTGATGCCGATATCTTGCCTGATGATCCAAAAAATATAGATGCAGAAGACGCGGTGAAAATTCTAGCAGCTCAAGTGTCTCAAACGATGCCAGGCATTGATGTTGAGGTCATTCTGAGTGATGGTATCGTCAGTGATGCCGCAGCTGGTGCAAATAATATTAAACTTAATCAAGATGTTAAGTTCTCTCAGCGTGAGCTTGATATTCTTGAAGTGCATGAAGGCTGGATCCATGTGGGTACGACGCAAAACGGTCTTGCTCAGCCATATTTAACCTGTTTAAGTAAAGGCACACCGAGCTCTACCGTCACCCAAGAAGGCCTTGCGGTGTTGACCGAAATTATTACCTTAAAGTCGACGCCACGACGTTTAGCAAAATTAGTGAACCGTATTCAAGGTATTACTAAGGTTATTGATGGCGCTGAGTTTGTTGATATTTATCGTGACTATGTAGCGCAAGGTTTGAGTAAAGACGACAGCTATACACTCACACAACGAGTGTTTAGAGGCAGTACAGCAACAGGCTTACCTTTTACCAAAGATATCGCCTATATCAAAGGTTTCGTGTTGGTGTATAACCTTATACGAGTTGCCATTCAGTTAGGTCGAATTGATCAATTGCACTTGTTATTGGTCGGTAAAATTTCGATTGATGATTTTAGACTGATATCACAATTGCATGATCTAGGTGTGATTGAAGACCCTAAATTTATTCCGCCACACTTTAAAGACTTACGAGGCCTAGCAACATGGCTGAGCTTTGGCCGTTTTATTGGTAACTTGTCGTTTGAGCAATTAGAAAACGATTACAAACCACTCTTTATTTAAGACCAACCTGCAATAAGACTTAATTAAGCGAATTGGTATAAAAAAATGCAGCTGGAATGAGCAGCTGCATTTTAAGAGTTAAAGCATGTTGCCTTACATGCTTTTAGTCGAGGAAACGATTAACCGGTGAGTGCGTCAACCTGTACTACATCATTCAACACGATAACTTCTGCACGTTTGAAGAAGTTAAAATCTGTTGCGGTTGCTAATGTGTAAGCACCCATCATACGGCTGATGATTAAATCACCATTGTTTAATTTTGGTAGCATGATTGACTCACTCACTACGTCGATGCTATCGCAAGTTGGGCCTGCTAACACTGACTCAACACGTTCGTTTGATTGTTTGAACGAGTCGATAGGGTACGAGGCTTCATCAAACAATAAACCACTGAATGAGCCGTAAATACCATCATCCAAGTAATACCAAGGTTTGCCATCACGTACCGCTTGACCCATTACCGATGCAACACTGGTTACAGCACTAGCAACAATAAAACGACCCGGTTCAGCAATTACGCGAACTGTCTCTGGTAACTGCGCTAAGGCATCATTAATCGGCGCACAAAATTCATCAATTGGCAGCACGTCTTTGTGATATGGCACTGGGAAACCACCGCCGATATCAAGCGTGCTAAGCGCAGGTAATCCTAATGCGGCTACATCGTTAATCACTTGGTTACATGCAGCAATGGCAGTGACATATTTAGTTGGACTCGCTGTTTGTGAACCAACATGGAACGACAGCCCTTTGATACGAATACCTAATTGTTGCGCGTAGCTAATAATCTCAATGGCCATTGCTGGGCTACAACCAAATTTTTTCGATAAATCAGCGAATGCTTCCGCATTACGAAAACTTAAGCGAACAAGTAACTCCACCTGGTCTTTGTATGCAATGAACTTTTCTAATTCATTGATGTTATCAACCACAAACACATTACAACCGTATTCAAGTGCATCACGGATATCACGATCACGTTTGATAGGGTGCGTGTGAATAGTACGATCACTTGGTACGCCTTGGCTGGCGACTAAGTCTACTTCACCGCTGGTTGCTAAATCAAAGCTGGCACCTTCTTCTAAAAGCGCACGAACAACCGCAGGATGAGGCAGTGGCTTTAATGCAAAGTGTAAAACAACGCCAGGTAAAGCACGGCTCAATGCACGGTATTGATGACGAACAGATTCACAATCTAGCACCATTAATGGCGCGCCATGTTGTGCAACAAGTTGCTCAATAAATTGGTTTGATGGTTGTGCAATTGATTCATTTGCAGCAACCGACGCTGCAGGTACTTTGATTGTTAAGTCTTGTGTAAGGGTTGAAATAGCCATTTTACTCTCCGGCAATTAAGCAACTGCCCGGAAAAAAATGGAAGTCCGAGTCAGTTGAGTGTTATTAAGCGCACAGTATGTTCTGTGCAATCAAATACACTCTTGGATAGTTGCTCTATCGCCTTGCTACAAACAGTGTTTGTAATGTACTCGGATTGGCTATCATCAAGAAGCGGCGTGATAATAGATCTGCTTTTTTATTTGCGCAATAAAAAATTTCAAAAACAGAAATATATTTTTAACCTGTTGATTTTTAATTAATTATAACGATTTAAATTTTTGATACTCTAGAGAAACAGATTTTATTAAACGAAAAAAATCCCCAAAAAAGGGGATTTTTTAATTATTGGTTTAGCTAACAAGCCGTTACTTATCGAGCATTGGTGCTCTCAAAAATTTTGTCGGCAGATGCTGCTACAAAGCCTGTGTAAAGCTCGCCATCTGGTTTTGCATAACGTAGTGCGAACTCATAAAAACAGCTTGGTACAGCCATTTTGCCATCGCTGAATTCCACTTCGCTGTCATCAGCAAGGGTTGAAGATTGCTCAAGCAATACCTCAGGCGAACCTTTGATTTCGCCGCCTGATGTATTCAATGCAAACCCAGCATCTTTAAGTGCTTGGTTAACACTTTCGATATCATCGAATTTTGCTAATTCATTGATGCTCACAGTAAAGTGATTAGCACGGTAACCCCACGCCGACATCCACGCTGCATATTCGCTTTCTGCTAACAGCTTTTTGTAAGTGTCTGAACTTACTTGCCAGTGCGTTCCAGAGTAAAGGAAGTTATCAGCTGTTACTGCACTTTCGTCAATCTGATCAACCATGTCGTTCACAATAGCTTGTAATTCTTCTGAGCATTGCTCAACAAGTAATTCAGAGATAAAAACTTTAGGTTGTTTAGGATCTGAATGTTCGAAGTGCTTTGCGTATAGTTTTTTCGCTTCGAAATGATACTCGCCGCATTCTTTGTAGCCAACAGCTAAAAAGTGCGCAGCTAGTTTTTCTAAACCGATTTTTTCGTGATTAAAAGTACGTAAAGCGATGTGATCGTTAATCACGTCATCTTTTTGTGTAGAGCCTAGTAGCTCGTGTACTTTTACTGCCGAAGGCGTAACTGATAAATAGTTTTCCCATAGATTTTCAAATAGGGCGTTTACATCTGTGTGCATGTTTAATTCCTTCAATTAAGGCGGCAAGGCCGCCAATCAATTATTCAATAATTAAGCCCGGCGCAAGGGTCTGTGGTAAGTTAACTTTATCGGCTTCAACAGAAGCAACAGGGTATGCACAGTAGTCAGCAGCATAATACGCGCTTGCTCTGTGGTTACCACTGGCACCAATACCACCAAACGGTGCAGCGCTTGATGCGCCTGTAATTGGTCGGTTCCAGTTAACGATACCGGCACGAATACGTTTTAAGAAATGCTGGTAGTCGTTGCTATCATCACTTAATAAACCTGCAGATAAACCAAACGAGGTGTTATTTGCTTCATTAATCGCGCTATCAAAATCTGTATAACGATATACCTTGATAAGAGGACCAAAATGCTCTTCATCTGGCATATCTTTGACAGCAGTAACATCAATAATACCTGGGCTTACAAAACCTGTGCCCGGCTCGAGATGCTTAAGCTCAACAAGAGATGTCGCTCCCATATCAAGTAACTGCTGCTGAGCTGCAACCATACCTAGTGCTGCTTTTTCGCTGATCATTGCACCCATAAATGGTTGATCTTCGCTGAAGCTGTCTGCCACTTTGATGTTTTTTGTTGCAGCAATTAATTTTTCTAAAATTGCATCACCATTTGCTGAGTTCTCAATAAATAAACGACGAGAACAGGTACAACGTTGGCCTGACGTAATGAAACCAGACTGAATAATGTCGTGAACAGCGGCACTTACATCTGCGACATCTTTTACGATCAGTGGGTTATTACCACCCATTTCCAGTGCTAAAATTTTACCTGGGTGACCTGCAAATTGTTTATGTAATAGGTGACCTGTATTTGAGCTACCCGTAAAGAATAAACCATCAATATCTTGGTGAGATGCAAGAGCAATACCTGTCTCTACTTCACCTTGAACAAGGTTGATGACACCGGCTGGTAAGCCTGCTTTTAGCCAAAGTTTTAAGGTGAACTCAGCAACATGAGGCGTTAGTTCTGATGGCTTAAATACAACCGTATTACCCGCTAAAATAGCAGGAACAATATGGCCATTTGGTAAATGACCTGGGAAGTTGTATGGGCCAAACACCGCAACAACACCATGTGGCTTGTGACGAATAAATGCTTTAGCACCCGGCATAGGGTTTTCTGTCGTACCCGTGCGCTCATGGTATGCCTTAATAGAGATAGCAATCTTACCCGTCATTGCACCTACTTCAGTACGTGTTTCCCAAAGTGGTTTTCCTGTTTCACGGGCGATAATAGTCGCAAACTCTTCGCTGTTTTCTTTAAGCTCGGCTGCAAAGTTTTCAAGAATAACAATACGATCTTCAAGGCTCATATCAGCCCAGCCAAGCTGTGCATTGCGGGCTGCTTTAATTGCATCAGCTACTTGTTCAGCGGTGGCGGTTTTACCTTGCCAAACAACCTCGCCATTACTTGGGTTGATTGAACTAAAATCATGACCAAGGCCAGCTTGCCATTGGTTATCTATAAGTTGAGTTGTTACACTCATTTTAAACTCCTTAAGTGGTTACAGACGGAAGAACCGTGCTGCATCCCCTTGTTTTAATTTAAGTGCTTCTGCCACTTCCTGGCTGACGATTAAGGTGTGCTTAGCGTGATTGTAATGAGCATGTTTAGTAAAAGTGGCTCTAAAGTCATTCACGCCTTGATTACAAATTGCCAGTGTGTCTGAGCATTTCTCATTGATATGATCAAGTTCACCTATAGTAATAGGGCATACTTGTGACTCTCGAACACTGCGAATATTACCAAGTTTTGCCTCTACAGTTGGTCCTGCATCGAATAGGTCGACGTAACCACGATGCTCAAACCCTTCTTTTTCTAAAAGTTTCAGTGCAGGTTTGGTTTTTTCATGAACCTGACCAATGACAGCTTGTGCTTTTTTGCTAAGCAGGTTGGCATAGATAGGGTACTTAGGCATTAACTCACTGATAAACACTTTATCGCCTAGGCCAACTAAGTGATCAGCTTGTGGAAATTCAATGCTAAAGAAGTGTTCTTGTAGCCATTGCCAAAAAGGTGAGTGACCGTCTTCATCACTTACACCTCGCATTTCTGCAATGATGGTATCGGCAAAACGCTCACTATGTTGCGCCATAAACAAAAAACGCGAACGTGATAAAAAGCGACCAGTTAAGCCTTTTCTGTTTTGCTCACGCAAAAACAATGTACAAATCTCAGAGCAACCGGTGTAATCATTACACATGCTCAAGATATCGACAGTATTATAAACATTTAGTGTAGGGGAGTGATGAACGGTTTTTCCTAAGTGATAATGGTACAAAGGAACCGACATACCCACAGCGGCTTCGATAGCTGTTGTGCCAATAACGTCACCGGTCTTGCTGTCTTCTAGTACAAATAAGTAGGTTTCGTCTTGTGGTTTATTTATATCTTTAGCAAAACTGCGTTCTGCGCGTTCGATTTTTTGTTGTAATAAATTATCATCGACTGGCAGTGAGGTAAAACCATGGCCTGACTCGATAGCAATTTGTTTCAACGCAGCAAAATCATTTGCTGTGATAGGACGTAATACTTGCATTAATTGCACTCCAATGGCGCACACTTAAAAGCATGCGCCAACTAGAATTAACCGTTTACAACGTCTGCAACCGCTTTTTCAAAGCGAGCTAAACCTTCTTTGATATCTTCAAGTGGGATCACTAAAGATGGCGTAAAGCGCACAACGTTTGTACCAGCAACAAGGCTCATTAAGCCATGCTTTGTGCTTGCAACTAAGAAATCACGTGCACGGCCTTCAAATTTACTATTTAGTGCTGCGCCTAATAAAAGACCTTTACCACGAACTTCACTAAATACATCATATTTGTTGTTGATTGCCGTTAAGCCTTCACGGAAAAGCTGTTCACGCTCTTTCACACCAGCAAGTACTTCTGCTGTATTTACGGTATCAAAAGCAGCTTCTGCTACAGCACATGCAAGTGGGTTACCACCGTAAGTAGAGCCATGTGTACCAACTTTTAGATGCTCTGCAATACTAGCTGTTGTGATCATCGCACCAATTGGGAAGCCACCGCCTAATGCTTTAGCTGTTGTAAGAATATCTGGAGTTACATTAGTACCTTGGTATGCGTATAAATCGCCTGTACGACCAACACCTGTTTGTACTTCATCAAAAATAAGTAAAGCATTGTGTTTATCACATAATGCACGTACACCTTCGATAAACTCGCTTGTAGGTGAAATAATACCGCCTTCACCTTGCAGAGGTTCCATCATCACTGCACATGTATTGTCACTGATAAGTGCTTCAAAAGCTGCTAAATCGTTATAATCACAGTGATCGATTGCAGCTGGCTTAGGACCAAAACCATCTGAGTAAGCGGCTTGACCACCTACGGTAACGGTAAAGAATGTACGACCGTGGAAGCCCTTGTTGAACGCGATGATTTGATTTTTTTGCTCGCCGTGTACATCTAATGCCCAGCGACGCGCTAATTTTAATGCTGCTTCGTTAGCCTCTGCGCCTGAGTTTGCAAAGTACACTTTATCTGCAAACGTTGCGTCTGTTAATTTTTTAGCTAAGCGCAGTGCAGGCTCATTGGTCATTACGTTTGATAAGTGCCAAATTTTTTCGCCTTGCTCTTTTAGGGCATTGACAAGAGCTGGATGACAATGACCTAAACAGTTAACGGCAATACCACCTGCAAAATCGATAAATTCTTTACCGTCTTGATCCCAAACACGCGAGCCTTGACCTTTTACAGGGATCACTTCTGATGGGTTGTAGTTTGGTACCATTACGTCGTTAAAAAGTTCTCTTGTTACTTGCATTTGTTGCACCTAAATCTGGCTTAGTATGAAAAAAGTATATTGCGAAAATTAGATCAGTTAAGCCGTTCCTGCCTAATTAAGCACGATGAGATTATTTTTCTTATCTATTTTTCTTATTATCTTGGTTAGGAACTTAAATTTGCAGTGCTATTTTGTGAAAAATGACTAAAATAAAAAGCAAATTAACGATGAAAGTGAACAAAGTGATAACTCCTCAAGATGAAAAGCTCTTATCTATCTTAAGAACTAATGCCCGCGCTAGTATTTCAGACTTAGCTAGAGCGCTTAATCTCTCTCGCTCAACAGTACAAAGTCGTATGTTAAAACTAGAAGAGTCAGGTGTAATAAAAGGCTACAGCGTTGATTATGGAGATGCCTACTTGAACCAAATGGTGTCAGCGCATGTTTCAATCAAGGTTAAACAGAAACTCACCACTAAAACTAACATAGAGCTAAAGCAGATAGATGCTATTTCACAGCTCTATGCAATTAGCGGTGAATTTGATTTGATTGCTGTTGTACAAGCCCAAAACCTTGAAAAGCTGAGCCACCTTTTAGATGACATTGGTAACTTAGATGGTGTTGAGCGTACGACCTCGTCGGTGATTTTAGAGACAAAATTTAAGCGTTAATTGTTTAGCAAGTAAAAATGCGCTTATTGTCTATAATAAAATTAATTTATTAGTTGTTTAGGCTGATATTAATGCTTGCTTCTTTTTTGCTTTCTCTCACTGTGGCTCAACCGCTTCAGATAGGAACGAATCTGCCAATTAACGTACCTCATAATGCAATAAGTCATGTTGAATGTATATTTAAGCAAATCAATGTGCCATTTAAGTTACATAAGCTACCTTGGCTCAGAGCAAAAAGGGAAGTGCAGTTAAATCGGCTCGATGGTTACTTTACCGCAAACCTGTTATCGCAAATGCAAGAGTATGGTGAACTTTCTGCACCTATGTATTTAGAAAATTGGTACTGGTTTACCCATGCAGATTCAGCGACGATCGCTGAAGAAGACCTTCGTTATGGGGTTGTTAGGGGAAGCCATCAGGCTGACTGGTATCAACTAAGCAATAAAAATATTGAAGTAGAAGTTAACACCACACATGAACTACTGAAAGTATTTAAAAAGCAGCGTATAGACAGAATTTTGCTTGATTTAGAAGAATTTGAATACAACGCTGTGCAACTGCAAATAAAACCTGACGAGTACGCGCAGGCATTTTACCGCTATGTTCCACTTGGCTTATTTGCGGCAAATAAAACGCTCAAGGAGTTTCCTGAGTTTTTAAACATATTTAATAGCTACATAAGTAGCTGTTCACAAAACCCCTTCATATTGTCAAAAATTGAAAAACTAACATTAGTGAAAGTGCTCCTAGAAAAAATACAGCATTTAGCAAGCTCAGAACAGGTGCAACAAGCGGTAATAAAAAGTAATGAAGAGCCAATTGAAATCAAACAGTTAGAGCAGATTGATCAGCAGTGGGCTAAGCAAGTTATTGACAATAAACCAATACTTGCAGAGCGCTTTCTCAAACTTGAGGGTTCACAATTCTTACAAGTGTGGCAAAAGCAAATGCAAGGCCTAATTACAGAAATAATCGTCACCGATAAACAAGGCAAGAATGTCATAATCAGTGAAGTCACAACCGATTATTGGCAGGGTGATGAAGCTAAGTTTTTAAATATGTATTTGCAAGATGATGACTACTACATTGACACGGTTGAGTTTGATGAGTCGACTAAGCACTTTCAGGTGCAGTTTAGTGTACCCATATTGGATGATGAAAATCAGCACATTGGTGTGCTGATTTTGGGAATCGATATTGAAAAGGCACTTTCAAATAAAGTAAGTAGCCCTTAGTGATTAGGTTTAGGCGCTTTTCGGATGACTTTTTTCTCAACCTTATCAAGTTCAATCACATAAGCGTTGCCACCAATACCTTTAAATTCTTCATCAGTGAAAACAATCGTATTGTCATCATAAAAAGTAATCGCTTCTTTTTGGGTCACGATACCTAAATCTATAAGCGAAACGTCGCCAGAGAAAAACTTATCACCTTGAAAATTCTCAAATAGCCAGATGCTAGTTGAATCTAACAGTACTAACTTGGAGCGGTCTGGGCTAAGTGCTGCAGAAGTGATCCAACAGAGTTTTTCCATGGTGGTGCAGGTTTTAAATGAGTCAATTAGCTCTGCATCAAAATTAGCGGCATGATCGCCTACTTTATATACTTTGGTGATACCATCAAATGGTTCTGTTCTGTTTTTAGTGAATAAATAGAGGTGACGACCGAGAGCTACAAACGCTTCCAAATCAAAGTTTCTTTGATCTGGAGTAATGGGGTTACCATCCATTTCTGGATAGGTGAACTTGATAATTTCGGCTTCAGTGGTGTCGCCTTTGATATCAATAGGGTTTTCGATTTTATAAATGGTTAACCACTTTCTATCATTGTTATTATTGCCGAAGTCGCCTAAAAAAAAATGACCAAATTTATTTTGTGTCATATCTTCCCAATCAATGTTTTTGGCATTTGTCACTAAGATTTCTTTAGCAATAGAGCCATCTTTATTGAGCCGATAGAGCTTCGGTTGGTCACCACTGTCGTTAATAGCCCATAGCCGTTTATATTTATCAAATTCAATTCCTGAAATTTCTTTCACTTTAGGGTCAACAGTTAAACGCTTTTTACTGTAAAGCGTGTAAATTGAAGAGGCTACAAAAATTCCCATCAACGTGATGGAAAACAGTAATATAGATAATAGGCTTTTTTTTAACATTTAAGGCACATATTTGGAAAAGTACACGCTATTATAGTCATAACGATAATTACTGTATATTCCAAACACCAGTGCCTGTTACAGACATAAAGTTTAAGTTGTCTTGTAAAACTTTATGGCCTACATAAACGGATGATTCAGGGTGGCTAACTAAATAGCCTTGCACACTTCTTATGCCCAGCGATTTGACAAGCTCAAACTGGCTGTGATCTTCAACACCTTCAGCAACAATTTTTAATCCAAGTTTTTGCCCTAATTCACTCAACGTATGTAATATCTGGTTATATTTAGGATTTTGATCAGCCTGTGAGACAAACATTCTATCGAGTTTAATAACATCAATTGGTAATTCAGCCAATGTACTCAATGAGCTAAATCCTGTACCAAAATCGTCAATTGCAATAGTGACGCCTTCTTCACGCAAGCGCTCTAGAGAATGAATGATTTTATTACTAGCTTTTATCAGCGTAGACTCTGTGATTTCAAGCATCAGTGCTGTTGCTGGTAGACCTGTTTTAGCTAGTTTTTCTGTGATGAATTTATAAATATCAAGATGCTTTAATTGCACACCAGAGATATTTACTGAAATTTTAACCTTCTTTAAGCCTGCGTTATGCCATGCTGACATTTGTCGACACGATTCAAGCATTATCCAATCACCCAAATCTAAGATTAGGTTTGATTCTTCAGCGATTGGTATAAATTCGTCAGGAGCAATAGAGCCCTCAGCTGGATGATCCCAACGGATCAGCGCTTCAAAGTAATCTATCGCGCAATCCTCAACATGTACGATGGGTTGAAAAGACAAATGAAAGCTTTCACTTGCGATTGCTAAACGCATTTCTTCAAGTAAATAGTGGTAACGGCGGATCTTTTTACCCATTTCAGGTGAATAAACTTTGAAAATACCGCGCCCATCTGTTTTAGCGCGGTACATAGCAACATCGGCCATCTGTAATAAAGATTGCGGTGTAGCCGCACTATCAGGGTAAACGGCAATACCAATACTTGCACTAATTTTTATTAACTTATTACCAAGAACAAAATCACGTTCAATCTCTCTCAACACATTTTGAGCAACTTCAACTGTTTTTTGTTGATCTAGTTGTTGGCTTATAAATATTGAAAACTCATCACCACCTAAACGAGCTAAGTTTTGTTCAAGCTGACTTTTAGGAGACAAATTTATTAATTTATGATGACGTAATACACTGCTTAAACGGGCTGCAACTTGAATGAGCACTTCATCCCCAAAGCTGTGCCCAAATGAGTCATTAACTTGCTTAAAGCCATCTAAATCTATGAATAATAAAGAACATCTGAGTTTGTTATTTTCGGCTATTTGTAATTGTTCTGCGAGGTATTCAATATAAGCATGGCGGTCGAGTAATAAGGTGAGTTTGTCTTGATGAATACTCACTTCAGATTCTCTCGTATAGGTCGTTATATGCGAGCTAAGTGCTTGAACATTTTTTTTAAGTTGAATAATAGGTTTAACTGTAGGCTCAGATGGCACATGGACAACATTTAAGTTTTCTAATAGCTCTGTCGTTTGCTTATTTAGCTCCTTTAACAAATACTTTTCACTACTTGATTGCTTTTTTCTTGTAACTACCAGGCTTATTGCTAATGCAAGCAGAAGAAAAACAATAATATTAACAGGTGATAAAAGTGTTAGTTTGATAAGTTTATTCGCCTCAATTGCATTAATTGCAACTGGGGTTGCTTGAATTACGACAAATTGAGAGTCATCAGCGAGAAACGTTTTCTGACCATATAGTATCACATTGTACCAAGGCGATGGCTCAACATTTAACAACGCTCGCTCAAATGTTCTCAATTCTGCAGTATTAATATTGAATTGTATATCATTAACTTGCTTGGTTAACAGTATGTTACAGCCATAACAAAAAGCCATTACGGTTATTATGGTTATGCACGTTATACGAAAAGATTTGGTCATAGATTACTACCGTTTTGGTGTTAATGTTTTACTATAAAACTCACCAGCTTAATGCCTTGAGTATATTGCTTGTAAATTTAATTAACAAAGCCTTTCTTGTCTAATGGAACAATGGGTGTAAGTAAATGTGAAATTTCACATTGTTTAGTATATTTGCTCTAACTTTTTCCTTCTCAAATAATTCTTCTATTGTTGCTAATTGCTGAATTGTGTCGCAGCAGAGTAAGCGTATTATCGAGCAGATATTCTAGTTTAGCGCATTTGAGGTGATGATTTCTTTGTGCATGATCAATTTATTTATAATAACAATATGTATGATAATTTTCTCTTTGTGGTTGTTTTTGTATAAAAGTTGCGTTTTTGGTGGTTTTTAAGGTTTCAAGTGTTTACAGATTAGTGAGAGAACTGGTTTTAAACTGTAGGGAAAAATCATTAGCTTGTTGCATAGATTTGGAAAGTTCTTTTCAAAAGGGACTGCATGTAAGTCTAAAATTTACGCTTTTCTACTTATTGTCTTCGTTTTATTGCTGAGATATTTTTTAAAAAATGTAAATTGTATCGTCAGCTTATATAGTGGTCTTTTTATTCTATATATTTGTTTGCAATATAATAAGGTGATGCTGTTTTTATTGTGTTTATTTAACCTAAAAATATAAGTAAAAATAAAGGTTAAGTTTTCGTTGCTGTTGAATGTGTGTTTTTATTTTAGAAATTAACTACTCATGCAGTTTGTTGTATTTATTCTTGTTGTATTAAGTGTGATGTTGTATTTAGTGTTTTTACTCTAAATAAGCTTCAAATTTATTCACTTTACCAAAGTCCGCAAGTTAACTACTTTTACAATGCTTTAAAAGCAACACCTAAAAAACATATTGAAATTAAACTATATTTTATAGCCAACTTGGTTCAGTTATTGCTCATAACAAGTTAGCAAGATGATGGGTGTTAAGATAGTTTGTTTTTTGCTCTTTTTTGGTGCAAAAAATAAGCTGATGCACTGTCATAATGCGTAAACATAGGTTTGATTTACTAAGTTCACTTATTTTCATAAGTATCTAGATAAATAAACCTTAAACGCACAGTTTCGCGCAGTAAGTTGTTAAAAGCGGTACTGTGACAAGGATAAATTTACCAATTGGTTGATTGGAGCCCACTATGTTAAGTAAACGTTTTTTTAAGACTAAAGACGAAACAGAAGTTACCTTTGAGTTTAAGCGTCCCGATGCAGATGACGTGCAGTTAGTTGCAGAATTTACAGATTGGCAACCAGTGCCAATGAAATTCAATAAAAAAGAACAAGTGTTTAAATGTAAACAACGCCTACCACTTGATAAAGAATTTCATTTTCGTTATCTAATTAATGGTCAAGAGTGGGATAACGACCACCAGGCTGATGGCTATATTCCAAATGAATTTGGAACAGATAATAGTATTGTTAATACCCAACGCGTTTAGGTGAGTTGATGCAGTCACTTTCGCAGTTATATTATCTGCATGGCATAGGCTATGAATATACGAAGTATACTGGCGAGCATGTTATTTTCGAAGAAAATACACGCCGCCAGGCACTAAGCTGTTGTGGTATAGACACAGCTAATTCTGATCAAATAAATCAGTTAAATTTTGTTTTAGATGCAGGAACGTGGCTGACTTTGTTGCCTCAAACTAGCATTATTGAGGCACATGACCCTTACTTAAAAGTTCGTATCGATGAACGCTTGTTGAGCCGAGCTTGTCACCTTAGCATACCATCCTTGTCCTTAAATCTGACACGTGAAAATCTGCAAGGACTTGCCGTGACAGGAGACTATGGCTTTAATGGGGTTCGTTACCTTGAAGTCGCTTTACCTGTTCCTGCTATGCCTATTGGTTATCATGATGCAGTGATAACGGTTGCTGATCAACAAGCTCATAGCCAATTATGGATAACACCTAAAGAGTGTTACTCAATTGATGATAAAAAGCGTTTGGGACTTTCCATCCAACTTTACAGTTTGTGTAATGCGCAAGGATTAGGTATTGGCGATTTTGCTGATTTAGCAACTTTAATCCGTGAAGTGGCGCAACAAGAAATTGATTACATTTTACTTAATCCATTGCATTTATTATTTGAACACAGTCCTGAGCGAGCTAGCCCTTATAGCCCTAACAGCCGAGCGTTGTTAAACCCGCTATATATTTCGATTTCACTGTGTGAAGATGCATTGAATAATGACTCACTATCACAATTGCTCAGTGATAAACCCGCTACAACTGAACCTTTTATAGATTATTCTGCTGTTAGTCGATTTAAATATGATGCATTTCGTTGTTTATACACTCAATTTTGCCGGACAGCGTCAGCTGAACGAAAAGCAGAGTTTAAGCAGTTTTGTAGTAATCATAAGCACAGTCTAGCAACCTTGGTAGTTGAAGATAATGAATATGCCAGTTACTTGCAGTGGCAGGCACATTTACAGCTAAATCATTGTCAGCATATTGCAAATGAAGCAAATATGGCGATAGGTCTTATTAACGATCTAGCTGTTGGTTGCGCTGGTGATGGCAGTGAGTTTCGTAGCCAAGAAGAGTTATTTGCAGTGGGGGCAAATGTGGGAGCGCCTCCTGATCCTTGGGCTGAACAAGGTCAGAATTGGGGGTTGCCAGCTTTAAATCCTCAAAAGTTAAGTAAAAATAATTTTGCCTTCTATCGCTCTTTGATCCGCGCCAATATGGAAGATGTTGGTGGATTGCGCATAGATCATGTGATGGCAATCAGAAGGCTGTGGTGGTGTTTTGAAAATAACGCCCAGCAAGATGGATGTTATGTTTACTACCCATTTGAACATTTGTTGGCGATACTGAAAATAGAATCCCATCTTAATCACTGTGTCGTGATAGGTGAGGATCTAGGTGTTGTACCAAGTGAGGTTCGCGAAGCACTAAAAGCAAGTGCAATTTATTCAAATGGCTTGTTCTATTTTGAAAAAGATTATCAAGGTGAATTTTTAGCATCAGAGCACTTTGCACCGCATAGTTTGTTGATGATTGCTAATCATGATGTACCGCCATTTAAAGGGTGGTGGACTGGTCACGATATTACTGTTAAGCAAGAGTATGGTTTGCTTGATAGTGCACAAAGCGCTGCGCAACATGAAGCGAGAAATGTCGAAAAGCATCGTATGCTTAATTTTATCGCAAGAGAATCAGGGCAGCACTTATCATTAGATTCTGAAGCGTCTGTGGTGTATGAGTTATTAGCCTCATCGTTAGCAGCTGCTCCAGCCAGATTATTTACCATTCAAATTGACGATTTAGATCAGCAAATTTTGCCGGTGAACATTCCCGGAACTGATAAAGAATACCCAAATTGGCGGCGCGTTCTTTCACGCCCAACTGAGCAAATTATTCGTGCTCAGCATGCATTTTTAGCCAATTTAATTTCGATAAGGAATCAATAAATGAGCAGTCGTGTTGGTCAAAAGCCTTTTGCTGAACCCATGGTTTATCAAGCACATATCGATGCATTGTCTTCAGGTTGTTATAAAGATCCTTTCAGTTTTTTAGGGCCCCATAAAGTTAGTGCATCAAGCTTTGAGATTCGCTGTTTTTTACCTGGGGCAAGCCAGTTGTCAATTTTGCAAGGCAAGCAGGTTATTGAGGCCAAAAAGCAAGGTGACAGCGATTTATTTATTGCAACTGTCAAAGCAAAATCAATCCCTGATTACCAACTGGATGTGAATTATGGGGATGGCAGTCAGTATCTTCAAGAAGATGAGTATCGTTTTACAAGTACACTTGATGAACAAGCTATGTACTTATTTAACGAAGGTAGTCTTGAACACGCTTATCAGCACTTTGGTGCGCACTTTGTAACTCAGCAAGGTGTTGAAGGTGTGCGATTTACTGTTTGGGCACCTAACGCGAGTAGCGTTTCAGTTATTGGCGAATTTAATTATTGGCAGCGCAACCGTCATTTTATGCGCTTTCACCCAGCCAGTGGCGTTTGGGAATTATTTATCCCAGGTTTAAAAGAGCATCAGTGCTATAAGTTTGCGATTAGTACACCTTCTGGTGAAGTACTTGATAAAGCCGATCCGTTTGCATTTAAAATGCAACAAGCGCCGGGTACTGCTTCTGTCTTACAAAAGCTAAATAAGAAGATACAGTTGTCTGATGAAGCGTTAGCAAATCGCGCAAAGCGTAACAGTATCGATGCACCTATCAGTATTTACGAAGTGCATGCAGGCTCTTGGCAGCGACGCGATGATGAGGGCCGCTATTTAACATGGCGTGAGCTTGCCGATAACCTTATTCCGTACACTAAAGATCTTGGTTTTACGCATTTACAATTAATGCCTATCAGTGAGTATCCATTTGATGGTTCTTGGGGTTATCAGCCTGTGGGCTTATTTGCCCCAACTAGCCGTTATGGCAGTTTTGAGGATTTTGTATATTTTATTGAGCAATGCCATGACGCTGATCTCGGTATTATTTTAGATTGGGTGCCGGGTCATTTCCCAAGTGATCCACATGGTTTACATCGTTTTGATGGCACGCATTTATACGAGCATGCAGATGTAAGACAGGGATTTCACCCTGATTGGAATACCTATATTTACAATTATGATCGTGCTGAAGTTCGCAGCTTTTTGATAGCTAATGCAATGTATTGGTTGCATGAATTTGGCATTGATGGTTTGCGTGTTGATGCGGTTGCATCAATGTTGTATCTCGATTACAGCCGAGAAGAAGGGCAATGGATCCCAAACCAGTATGGCGGTCGTGAAAATCTTGGTGCAATAGAATGTTTAAAGCAGGTTAATCTGCGCTGTTACGGTAAAAATCCTGGCATTATGATGGTAGCTGAAGAATCAACTGCTTGGCCGGGAGTGACACGGCAGGTCGATCATGGCGGTTTAGGCTTTGGCTATAAATGGAATATGGGTTGGATGAACGATAGTTTGCATTATATGCAGCGTGATTCTTTATATCGTGCCCACCATCATCATGAAATGACGTTTTCAATGGTGTATGCCTATAGCGAGAACTACATTTTACCATTAAGTCACGACGAAGTTGTGCATGGTAAAGGCTCATTGATAGAGAAAATGCCAGGTGATGATTGGCAGAAGTTTGCTAATTTACGAGCATACTACGCATTTATGTGGGCTCATCCAGGTAAAAAGCTGTTATTTATGGGAGCTGAAATTGCTCAGCGTAGTGAATGGAATCATGATCAATCAATTGACTGGCACTTGCTTGAGCATGTTAGTCATAGTGGTATGCAACAAACAATTAAACAACTGAATAATATTTATACCACGACTCCTGCACTCTATGAGCAAGATACTAGCCCAGCGGGCTTTGCATGGTTAGATAGTTCTAATGCAGAGCAAAGCATGTTTAGTTTCATCCGTTATGCCAAGCATGCTGACGATTTTGTTCTGGTAATTAGTAACTTAACACCGCAAGTTTATCATGACTATGTAATAGGCGTTCCTAAGCCAGGTCGTTATCAAGTTATCTTTAATTCTGACAATGAAGAATACTTTGGTTCAGGTGTTGAAGTTAGCGGTAATACAGAACAACTTATCTTTAGTCAGCCTACTGCGAGTCATGGTTACAATCAAAGTATAAGCGTGTCTTTACCTGGGCTTGCAACTATTTACCTGAAGAAGGTGAACGATGAGTCATAGTGTAGAGCTTCAAATCGGTTCAACGATGCCTCTAGGGGCATCTATTGTTGAAAACGGTGTTAATTTTGCTGTGTATGCACCCCAAGCTCAGCATGTGTCATTGTGTTTATTTGACAATAGCGGTCATTCAGAAGTAATGACTCTTTCAATGCACCTTAACGAAGGTGGCATTTGGACATTGCACGTTAGCCCTTTAAAAGCAGGGGCATTGTATGGTTACAGGGCAGATGGTGAATATGCACCAGAAAAAGGGCTTTTCTTTAATAATCACAAGCTACTACTAGACCCTTATGCGCGAGACTTGCATGGTGAGTTTACTTGGAGTGAGCGCCATTATGGTCAGATGCCTGTAGGTAAGTTGAGTCAAGTCAATAACGCTGTTGATATGCCCAAGTCTCGAGTTCGCGAGCTTGCACCTTATACGGGTAAAAAACCTAACCATAGTTGGGGTAAAACGGTGATTTATGAGTGCCATGTTACTGGCGCAACATGTCGACACCCAATGATCCCTAAAGCACTACAAGGTAAGTTCTTAGGCTTAAGCCATCCGAGTTTTATAGAGCATTTACGCACTATAGGGGTGACTTGTCTTGAATTACTCCCTGTGCACGCATTCATAAGTGAGCAGTTCTTAACGGCTAAAGGCCTACAAAACTATTGGGGTTACAACACGCTTAATTTCTTCACGCCGCACAAAGATTATCTAGTGAATGATGATATCGGCGAATTTCAGCAAATGGTTGCGGCTCTTCATAAGGCTGATATCGAAGTAATTTTAGATGTTGTCTATAACCATACTGCTGAAGCAGGAACTGATGGGCCTATTCTTTCTTTACGCGGCTTAGATAACCTTGGCTATTATCGCACTGTGGCTGATAAACCTCAGCATTATATCAATGATACCGGCTGTGGTAATACTGTGAATATTGATTCACCAAGAACCTTACAGCTGGTGCTTGATAGCTTGCGATATTGGGTTGAAGTAATGGGGGTAGACGGTTTTCGTTTCGACCTTGCAACGATTCTTGCTCGTAATCCTAATGGCTTTAATCAAGCGCATGCGTTTTTCCAAGCAATCAACCAAGATCCTGTTTTGAGTAAAGTAAAACTGATTGCTGAGCCATGGGATATTGGCCCGGGCGGTTACCAATTAGGGGCTTTTCCTGCACCTTGGCGTGAGTGGAACGACAAGTATCGTGACACTATCCGACGTTTTTGGCGACAAGAGCAGGGGGTTATAGGTGAGCTTGCAAAGCGTTTACATGGTTCGTTCGACTTATTTGAGCATAATCTCAGAGGACCACTTAACAGCATTAATTTTGTGACGAGCCATGATGGTTTCACGCTTAATGATTTAGTGAGTTATGAACAGAAACATAATGAAGCCAACGGTGAACAAAATAGAGATGGACACAGTGCCAACCACTCCTTTAATTGTGGTGTAGAAGGTTTTACTGACGATAAAGAAATTAACGCATTACGTTTGCAGCAACAAAAAAATATTCTATTGACGTTATTACTTTCAAAAGGGGTTCCAATGCTTTCACTAGGAAGCGAAATGGCCCATTCACAAGGTGGTAATAATAACGCGTATTGCCAAAATAATCGCACTAGCTGGCTTGCATGGAAAGACTCGCAAATTAATCATCCATTAACCCGATTCATCGATGATGTTTTGCGTTTACGAAAGCAGTTTAGTGTCTTTAAGCATCGTTTTTTTGTTCATGATAATGATCCACGTTACGACGTCGCGTGGTTCACTGAATCAGGCACTGCAATGGAACAAGACGATTGGCATCAAGTTGATCGCCAAGTGTTGATTTATAGCCTGACTGATAAACACACAAACCAAGCTTTATTGATCATTTTAAATGCTGGGTCAGAGTCTGTTACTTGTCAATTACCCCCTCTTGCGAAAGGGAAGTGGCATTTAGCACTGACAAGTATACATCCTATGTCAACTTATGATGTTGATAAGGAACAACAGATTGCTGCAATGAGCAGCTGGGTTTTTACCGCCAATTCAGAGGATCCTAATCATGGCTAAAAATGCCGATCAAGTATGTGTTGTTAAGGGCTGGCAGGATGCCCCTACCGTTGATGAAAGCACCTTAGATGATGATTTATCTCGCCATTTTTATTACACCCTTGGGCGTGACAAAGTCGGTGAATCGCAATTATATTTATATCATGCTTTAGCATTAACTATTCGTGACAGATTGGTTGCACGTTGCCGTGTAACTAATCAGCAAATTCACGGACAAAAGCGTCGTAAAACTGCTTATTTATCTCTTGAATTTTTAATGGGTCGTGCTCTTGGTAATGCCATTCTAAACCTAGATTTAGACGATCAAGTTGCAAAAGCATTACAAGATTACTGTACAAAGTTAGAGACAGTTGCAGAAGCTGAGCACGACGCAGGTTTAGGTAACGGTGGTTTGGGCCGTCTAGCTGCGTGTTTCTTGGATAGTTGTGCAAGCTTGGCACTACCTGTGATTGGTTATGGTATTCGTTATGAATATGGCATGTTTAATCAAGCGATTGAAAATGGCCATCAAATTGAACAGCCCGATAACTGGTTACGCGAAGGTCATCCTTGGGAGCTAAGTGCCCCAGAGCAATCAAAGCGTGTAAAATTCTTTGGTCATGTTGAAAGTTATACTGATAAATACGGACGTGAGCACCGTCAATGGCTTGATTCTCACGATGTCTTAGCTGTGCCTTATGATGTGCCAATTCCAGGCTATAAAAACGATATCGTAAACACGCTACGTTTATGGAAATCAGAGGCGACTGACGAATTTGATTTGAGCGAATTCAACGCAGGGAGTTATTCAGAAGCTGTTGCTCGTAAAAACCTTGCTGAACAAATCACCATGGTACTTTATCCAAATGATAGCAGTGAAAATGGTAAAGAGCTTCGTTTACGCCAGCAATACTTCTTATCATCGGCGAGCTTACAAGACATCATAGATACGTGGGTTAGCAAACATGGCGAAGATTTCTCTGACTTTGCTGATTACCATGTTTTTCAATTAAACGATACACACCCAAGTATTGCTGTAGCAGAACTGATGCGTATTTTGGTTGATGAGTATGAGCTAGATTGGCAAGAAGCCTGGTCTATTACTACTAAAACCATGGCTTATACTAACCACACTTTACTGCCAGAAGCATTAGAGAAGTGGTCAGTATCATTATTTGCGCGATTATTACCGCGTATCTTAGAAATAATCTATGAAATCAATGCCCGCTTCTTAGCAGATGTTGCTCAAGCATGGCCTGGAGATGTTGAAAAACAACGAGCATTATCGCTTATTGAAGAAGGCCCAGAGCCACAAATCCGCATGGCGTATTTAGCAATTGTTGGTAGTTACTCAGTAAATGGCGTTGCTGCACTTCATACCGAGCTACTTAAAGCGGGCTTATTCAATGAGTTTTATCAGCTTTGGCCAGAAAAATTCAATAATAAGACCAATGGGGTTACGCCACGTCGTTGGCTTGCACATTGTAACCCTGATTTAGCCAAACTACTCAATAAGCACATAGGTGAAGAGTGGGTAGGTGACTTCAGTAAAGTCAGTCAATTACGTCGCTTATACGACGACACTAAATTCCACAAAGAATGGCAAGCAGTTAAACATAGCAATAAGCAACGCCTTGTTGAACTTGTTAAGGCTCGTTGTGGCGTTGAGTTTGATCCATCAATGATGTTTGATGTGCAAGTAAAACGTATTCATGAATACAAGCGCCAATTATTAAATATATTACATGTTATTCACTTATATGATCGTATTCGCCAAGGTGATACTTCAAATATTGTCCCTCGTTGTGTGTTATTAGGTGGTAAAGCCGCACCTGGTTACTACATGGCGAAGAAGATAATTAAGTTAATTAATAATGTTGCTGAAGTGATCAATAAAGATCCATTGGCAAAACCGTACTTGAGAGTGGCTTTTTTACCGAATTATAACGTGACAGCAATGGAAACTATTTGCCCAGCAACGGATTTGTCTGAGCAAATTTCAACAGCAGGTAAAGAAGCATCGGGTACCGGTAACATGAAGTTCATGATGAATGGTGCTTTGACCATTGGTACGTTAGATGGTGCCAATATCGAGATCCGTGACGCAGTAGGTGCTGATAATTTCTTCTTGTTTGGTGCTCGAGCAGAACAAATTGATGATATCAAAGCGCACTATAATCCTGAGCAAATTATTCATCAAACCGACAGCCTATACAAGGTAATGCAGTTACTTGAAAGCGGTCACTTTAACTTGTTTGAACCAAATCTATTCGACGACATTATTGCTGCGATTAAGAGCCCGCACGATCCGTGGTTAGTTGCCCATGATTTTGCCAGCTTCGTTGAGGCACAAGAGCAAGTTGAAAAAGCTTACCTAGACACTGCTCACTGGACGCAAATGAGTATTTTAAATACGGCGGCTAGTGGCATGTTTTCGAGCGATAGAACAATTAGTCAATACAGTGATGACATCTGGCACTTGGAACCACTGTTAGACATTAGCGCAAAGCAAAACACACAGAAGAAAAGCAGCTAACTTAAGACGGAGAGAGTTATGCCTAGTTATGCAAATCGATACATAAGTAGTTTAACAAGAGAAACGTATGCACTCATTTTAGCAGGTGGGCGTGGTTCTCGTTTACATGAATTAACAGACTGGCGTGCTAAGCCAGCAGTGTATTTTGGCGGGAAACATCGAATAATCGATTTTCCTCTATCAAACTGTATTAACTCAGGCATTCGTCGTGTTGGTATAGCAACTCAATACAAGTCACACTCATTAATCCGCCATGTAAACCGTGCGTGGGGACACTTTAAGAAAGAACTCGGTGAGTCGGTAGAAATACTGCCGGCATCACAACGTAAAGGTGATGATTGGTATTGTGGTACGGCAGACGCCGTTTTCCAAAATATGGATATCATTCGTCATGAGCTGCCTAAATACGTGATGATTCTTTCAGGTGACCACGTTTACTGCATGGATTACGGCGGTTTACTTGCTAAGCATGTTGAAACTGGTGCAGATATGACAGTGTGCTGTATCGAAGTACCGTGTGAAGAAGCCGCAGGTACCTTTGGTGTAATGACTGTTGATGAGAATAACAGAGTTCGCCGTTTTGATGAGAAACCATCTGAGCCAACTTCAGTGCCGGGTAAACCAGGTACTTGTTTAGCGTCAATGGGTAACTACATTTTTAACACAGAGTTCTTATTTGAACAGTTAAAAAAAGATGCAGAAACAGAGGGTTCTGGTCGTGACTTTGGTCACGATATTATCCCGGCCATCATTGAAGAGCACAATGTATTTGCATACCCATTTAGAGATGAAAATGAAGGCCAGCCATACTGGCGTGATGTAGGTACCCTGGATTCGTTTTGGGAAGCCAATATGGAGCTTGTTATGCCAGAGCCTCAGCTTGACTTATACGATCCTAAATGGCCGATTTGGACATATCAAGAGCAATTACCACCTGCTAAATTCATTTTTAATGATGATGATAGACGTGGTATGGCTGTGGATTCAACGGTATCGGGTGGCTGTATTATCTCTGGTTCAATGGTTAGAAAATCACTGCTGTTTTCGAATGTATATGTTCATTCATACTGTGAAATCGAAGAGTCAGTGATCTTACCTGGGGTTAAAATTAACCGTAATTGCCGCATTAGGCGTGCTATTATAGACCGTAACTGTGAGATCCCTGCTGGCCTTGAAATTGGTTTTGATAATGAAGCTGATAAAGAAAATGGCTTTAGAGTGTCGAAAAAGGGGATCGTACTTGTTACCCGAGACATGTTGAATGAGCTTGAGAAAAAAGCAAAGGCAACAAAAGCAAAGTAATAAATACTTTGTTTAATGGTAAAGTCATAGTGTAGTAAGGAGTAGCAATTGCTACTCCTTGTTTCATAGTAAGAATTAATGTTATGGAGTACTGCTAATCATGCATGTGTTGATGGTGGCTGCAGAGAATGACGCATTACCGAATGCTAAAGTCGGTGGTGTAGCGGATGTTGTTAGGGACTGTCCTAAAGCGTTAGTTGATAAAGGCCTTACTGTTGATGTTGTGATCCCTGATTACGGATTTCATTATCTTGAACGTCATCATATCGGTGTTGTACATGTTCCATTTGCAGGGCATATGCAGCAACTAGACGTGTGGAAACTTGCCAATAGTGAACACGGTGTTACGCAACTGATTATTTCTCATTGGGAATTCAGTCGCCATAATGGTGCCGTGTATTGTAATGATGAACCTGGCAGGCCCTTTGCAACCGATGCGAGTAAGTTTGCATTGTTTAATGCGGCGGTGTGTGAAGCCTTACTACAAGGAATTATCCGAATCCCTGATGTAATGCATTTACATGACTGGCATAGCGCCTGTGTGGCATTATTACTAAAAAATGACGGTCGTTACCGTACATTATCTAAGTTATTTTTAGCTTATACCGTTCATAATTTGGCATTGCAGGGTATTCGCCCATTTAAAGGCGATAGCTCAAGTTTAGAAGCATGGTTTCCGGGCTTAAATTATAACGGCGAGAAATTGTGCGATCCGCGTTATCACGATTGTTTTAATCCGATGCGAGCAGCGATTAATTTAGTTGATAAAGTGCACCTTGTTTCACCGACCTACTGTCAAGAAGTATTGCGTCCGAGTGATGCTGCAAATGGTTTTTTTGGTGGAGAAGGACTAGAAGCTGATTTGCAGGCAGCCTATCGTGAAGGTCGTGTGGTAGGGATCCTAAATGGTTGTGAATATCCAGGAATGGAACTCAAAGATATCAGCCTTGCAACACTTTACCATCATGCAGAGTCGGCACTATTTCAATGGATGGCGAAGAGCCCCATCTTAGATTCAAGTTATTATCTTGCTCACCAACGTTTATTACAGTTCAAAACAAAACCTTTTGCGGGTCCGCTTGTTACGAGTGTTGGTCGATTAACAGATCAAAAGGCACTTTTACTGCGTCAACCTTATGAAAAAGCATTGGTTTTAGATGAGTTATGTCAACGCTTAAAGCAACATGATGGCTACATGATAATTCTTGGCTCTGGTGATGCTGAACTTGAGCAAATCATGACAACTGTCATGGCACGCCAAGAGAATCTGCTATTTTTAAAAGGCTATGCACACTTGGTTGGTGAATATATGTATCACTTGGGTGATTTATTCTTAATGCCAAGCTCATTTGAGCCATGTGGAATAAGTCAAATGTTAGCAATGCGCGCTGGACAGCCATGCTTAGTTCATGGTGTTGGCGGTTTACAGGATACGGTCGAGCATAATGTCAGTGGTTTTAGTTTTAGAGGTGAGAGTTTAGCCTCTCAAAGCTACGAACTTATTACTGGTTTTAGTGATGCGCTAGACCTTAAAAAGTCGCAACCTGAGCAATGGCGCTCGATATGTGAACAAGCTAAAAATGCTCGTTTTACATGGGGATCTGTTGCAGATGGCTATTTATCAGGCTTATATCAATAAATATTGCGTGATTCATGGTAATTAAGTGACTTTTTTGTCTATTTCAGCTATTAATTACTTAGTGTGATATAAAAATTCAAAAGTAGGTAAAGTGGCTGTATTTGTTGCTAGGCAAGCGGTCTTTAATCGTCGTCAACAAGTTGTCGCCTATGAGCTACTATTTAGAGATAGTTTAAAAAACAGTTTCCCGGATGTTTCAGAGAGCACAGCTACTGCGCGTCTGATTATGGAAAACCAGCTCAATCTAGGCACTCGCCATATTACGTCGGGCAAAAAGGCGTTAATTAATATAGGTCCAGAATCGTTGAAACTGGACCTATGCGCGTTTTTGCCAACTCAAGACGTGGTTATTGAGCTTCTCGAAACGATGGAGCCAACAGACGAAAACTATGAATTTTGTCGGGAGCTTTTCCATAATAACTACAAACTTGCTCTTGATGATTTCGTATACCAACCTGAATGGGACCGCTTTTTAAAGTTAATTCGCTTGATTAAGTTCGATGTGAAGCAAACCCCCTTTGAGGACATTGCGCCTGTTTTACAGAAGCTGAAAAAGCATAAAAAAATAAAACTATTAGCAGAAAAGCTTGAAACTGCCGATGATTATGAGAAAGCCTACAAAATGGGTTTCGATTTTTTCCAAGGTTACTTTTTTGCAAAACCAAAAATGATCCAACATCGCGATATCGATTACAACTATGCATTAGTTTTGTCGATTTATGCTGAAGTAATGCGCCCTGATCCTAATATTAGCGAAATCGCGGGACTGTTTTCTTTAGATACTGCACTTGCCTACAAGCTATTACGCTTAATAAACAGTGGTGTATTTCCAATAAAAAGTAAAATAGGTTCATTAAAGCAAGCGCTTGTGTACCTAGGTCATGAACGACTGAAAAAGTTTGTTAGTTTGATCATCACCGCCCATAGCGCCCAATCAAAACCAGCCGAGCTTACTCGGCTTTGTGTTGTCAGAGCGCGTTTTTGTGAATTAATAGCGCAGCGTGTCGCAAAACAACAAACCGGAGAGGCATTTTTAACGGGGCTGTTTTCATTACTCGATGCAATATTAGATCAGCCGATGGAAAAGCTGTTGGATAGATTGCCGTTTCCTGACGAAATACATGCAGCATTAATGCAAGAAAAGAATATTCTCTATTACATTCTCGAAACTGTTAAAGCATACGAAACAGGAAGCTGGTGGGCACTGGAGCAAGCAGTTGCCTATTTAAATATTGAGAGTGGGGAACTTCCCAAAATATACGAAAATGCGGTAAATTGGAGCGATAGCTGTAGACAAAACTTATAAGGGAACTATGCGCAATATAAATATGGATGTTTTACGGGGTATTGCGGTGCTAGGTTTGATGTTTATGAACATCTATACCTTTGCTATGTTTGAGTATGATTATACCCCAAGCTCATCGCCACCACTTTCTGATACTGTCATAAACATCATTAATGTGCTATTTATTGATGGACGTTTTAGAAGCCTTTTTTGCCTATTATTTGGTGCCTCATTGGTTATTCAATGGCAGCTTTGGCAAAGTATAGATAAACAACACAATCGCTTAAAAGTGCTTGCTTATATTGGCCTTGCTCACGGCTTTTTGCTTTGGGCCGGCGATATTTTGTTTATTTATGCCTGTGCTGGTTGGTTAACCCTTAAATTTAGCCAGCAAGATAACGAAAAAATACTGCGTATGGGCATGTTGTTTTTACTTCTCGGTGCCTTTATTTCATTTTTACTTGCCTTTGTCGAACCTGAATTAACGCCTTTAACGCGAAGTTCAGACGCGTTTTTGATGGCTTATGATGCGGCTTATTCTTCCTACTTTGCTGGATTTGTCAGTAACATATTAATGTTTACTGTGATGCTTATTGCAGTGCCGCTGATCACTATGTGGATGGCCGCAGGGCTAATGCTAGTGGGCGTTTATCTATATAAACAAGGGGTTTTTGTTGACGGCTTAACGAAAGCTCAGCTTAACATGATTGTTCCAGCGGCTATTGGTTTAACACTCGTAAGGTTGATGATAGACCCTAACAGTAGTGTATTTATGTACGCGATTGTCGAGCCTATAAATTGGCTAGCAGCTTTAGCTATGGCCATTTGCTATTGCCATATCATTGTAAAAATAGTTAAAAATAAATCCAGTAAATGGTTGCTGTTACAGCAGGCTGGACGCATGTCATTGACTTTATATCTGATGCAAACAGTAATATTTATACTGTTTTTTAAAGTTGCATTCTCAAGCGCTGCACTTAATTTCGATCGAATAGATTATTGGTTGGTTATTGCGGGTGTGCTTGTTTTTCAATTGGTATTTTGTAAAGTCTATAGCCAGTACTTTAAACATGGTCCGTGTGAATTAATTTGGCGAAAATTGTCGAGATAATGTCTCGTATACTACAATAAAAGAAAACAAAACGGAGTGGTTATGCGCACTTGCTGGTTAGTTTTAACATTGCTTTGCTGTTCACCACTTTATGCAGGCGATCAGTTTTCTGTGTTGCTCGTTAATCCATCAGTTAAAACCGACATATTTTGGCAAAAAGTGAGTGATATCATGCACGTGGCTGCCGAGCAAAATAATGTCAATCTCACGACCATTTACGGCGGCGGTAATCGTCATATTCAATTAGCTGAATTAAAACAGTACCTACAATATAACCCCAAGCCAGATTACGCTATCTTGATCAATTACCCTGGTGGTGCTGAGCAGTCAATGACTCTACTTGAGCAGCACAAAGTTAACTTTATAACACTGGAAGAAACCATTGTCGGCGTTGAGCGAGATGAAGTTGGTAAGCCTCGCCAGCGCTTTAAATACTGGTTAGGAGAGGTTTTTCACGATAACTTTAAAGCGGGAGAGCAACTTGGCAAAGCTTTACTTAATGAGGCAATAGCTGCAAAGCAAACGCCGCATTTTGTTGCGATTAATGGTCATTATGGCTCCGAATCAGATACCCGCAGTGATGGCCTTGTTCATTACTTACGTAAACAAGATGTCGAGCTTGAGCAAGTTGTTTATGCCAACTGGAACAAGCAAGAGGCAGTGCATAAAGTAAGTCGTTTATTACAACGATATCCAGATACTAATGTAATTTGGTGCGCTTCTGATTTAATGGCACAAGGTGCACTTGAAGCAGTAAAAGAAAAAGCAGAGAAAGCCTATTTTATTGGTGGTATAGATTGGCTTGATGAAAATTTAGACTTGATTGAACAGCAAAAACTCACGGCCAGTGTTGGCGGGCATTTTATGATGGGTGCGTGGGCATTAATAAGCTTAGTCGATCATAAAAATGGTAATCCTTATTGGCAAAACCATAATGCGATTAAGTTTCAACTTGGGGTCATTACACAGCACAACATAAAAAGTTATGGCTGGCTTAGAAATATTAAAGACTGGTCGGTTATCCCCTTTGAAACCTTTTTACTGCAAAACACTAAAAGTAGCGAGTACGCGTTCGATTTTGATACCCTGCATAATTTATTGAGTGAAAAGCCTAAAAATGCAGCGCTGCACTAAAAGTGCTGCGAAAGAGCCTAGATTCTACCTAGCTTGGCAAAGGCTTCTGGTATAAACTAGCGGCTTTAAAATCCAGACAGAAGTATGCCATGACAGAGTTAAAGCGATTAAATAAATTTATCAGTGAAACAGGTTTTTGTTCACGCCGTGAGGCAGATAAATATATTGAAGAAGGTCGTGTAACTGTTAACGGCAACTTGCCTGAAATGGGCGTAAAAGTCAGCAATGATGATGACGTTCTGATTGATGGTCAGCCATTAAAAGCAAAACCTAAACGAGTTTATATCGCCTATAACAAACCTGTTGGTATTACTTGTACAACTGAGCGAAAAATTCAAAGTAACATTGTTAAAGCGGTTAACTACCCAGAGCGTATTTTCCCAATCGGACGCTTAGATAGGCCTTCAGAAGGCTTGATTTTTTTAACCAACGAAGGCGACATCGTTAATAAAATCCTGCGTGCTGGTAATAATCATGAAAAAGAATACGTAGTGACAGTTGATAAACCGCTAAACCGCCAGTTTGTTAACAAGATGGCAAATGGTATTCCTATTCTTGATACTGTTACTAAAAAGTGTAAGGTAAAACAAACTGGCCCACAGCAATTTACCATTGTGCTAACACAAGGCTTAAACCGCCAAATTCGCCGCATGTGTGAATATTTAGGTTATGAAGTGGTGACTCTTAAACGCACACGTATTATGAACGTTACCCTAAAAGGTTTAAAAGTAGGGCAGTGGCGTCATTTAACCGAGCAAGAAATGGCAGAGATCAATAACTCAATTGCCGACTCAGGTAAAACAGAAGAGCGCTCAATTGATGAAAATAAACAGCCAACCCAAGCCCGCGGCAAGCAAAAACCACGCAATGAAGAAGAAAAAAAGCGCGACTTTTCAAAATACGTGAAAAAAGCACGCAACGATGCCAAACAAGGTCAATCAAGAGCAAAGGCTGGCAATTCGCACTCAGCAAAACCAAATCAAACGAAACGTAGCAGCACCAAACGCACAGGTACATTAAGCCTGAAAAAGTAAGCTTGAGCTTTTAAAATGTAGTGTTTGAATAGCTTTTTATGCTGTGGCGGTTTTAGTTACCAGTCATTCTAATAAAGAAAAAGCCCTAACAGTTTGCTGTTAGGGCTTTTGGTTGAGAGTCAATCTGTATTAATTAGCGTGACGCTGTTTAGGTACTTTGATCTTAAACAGCATGGTATAAAGCACAGGCACAACAATCAGGGTCAGCACTGTGGCAAAACCAAGGCCAAACATAATGGTTACCGCCATTGACTGGAAGAACACGTCAAATAGCAGTGGGATCATGCCTAAAATGGTGGTAATCGCAGCCATCGCTACAGGGCGAACACGGCTTACACCAGAGTCAAACACTGCTTTATAAGGGTCTTTCCCGCTATCGAGTTCAAGGTTAATTTGATCAACTAATACAATGCCGTTTTTGATGAGCATGCCGCTTAAACTAAGTAAGCCAAGCAGTGCCATAAAGCTAAATGCTGCATTCATTAGTAATAAACCTGCCGATACACCAATGATTGCTAACGGCACCGTCGCCCATATTACTAATGGTTGCTTAACAGAGTTAAACAGCAGTACTGTGATTGCGAACATGGCTAAATAACCAAGTGGCAATGAACCGAAAATGGCTTTTTGTGCTTTGCTTGACGACTCAAACTCGCCGCCCCATTGCAGTTCATAGCCATTAGGAAGTTTAATGGCTTCTATATCTTTGCGAACACGTGCAAAGAGCTTTGCTGGTGTTTCATCACCAATAACATCGTGGTCGGCCATCACTGTGATAGTACGCTTACGATCACGTCGCATGATCAAGCTGTCTTCCCACTCAACCACAAAGTCATCAACCACTTGTGTAACGGGTACAAACACACCTAACACAGGGCTGTATATTTGTAAGTCACGCAGGCTTTCAACGTTTAAGCGCTCTTCTGCAGGCGAGCGGGCAATAATGGGCAGCATTTGCGTGCCATCTTTATAAACACCCACTTGCTTACCTGATAAGCTGGTTAACAGCAGCTGATCGAGGTCAGATTTGGCAATCCCTAAACGACGGGCTTTTTGCTCGTTAAACTGAGGGCGAATTAACTTAGAACGTGCTCGCCAATCGTCACGAATGTTAAATGCTCCTGCATCTTGATGCAGAATGTCTTTTGCCTCTTTTGCTAACTGGCGAAGTACCACAGGATCAGCACCAGAAAAACGCGCTTCGATTTTTGCATCAGTTGATGGGCCAATTTCCATACGTTTAACTTTAAGCTGAGCATCAAGTACGTGCTCGTGTTGGTAATCACGTACTTTTTTGATCATAGTGGTGACGGCTTCACGGTCTTTTACACGAATAATCAATTGCCCATAAGCTGGGTATGATTTTTCAGGTGCGTAAGTCAGCATAAAGCGAGGGGCACCTTGACCGACTGTCGTTGTTACTTCTTCTACAAGAGGGTCTGCTTGTAAGAATTTTTCAAGTTTTGCGACGCCATCCATTGTGGTATGAATATCAGCACCTTGTGTATGCCAATAATCAACATAAAACATAGGTGTATTTGATGCAGGGAAAAACGACTGCTTGATAAATTTAAAACCAAACACAGAACTCACTAGCATGATAACCATTATTAACAATGTGGTTTTACGATAACGCATTGCCGCATGTAACACGCCTTTATAGACATTAAAAATAACACCTTGATAAGGGTCTTCATCATGATGTGGCTGTTTTGCAGTTGCTTGTTTAAACATTAAATCAGCAAAAAATGGCGTCAGGGTGATAGCTGTGATCCAGCTTAATAATAATGAAATAAACAACACCCAGAACAAGCTGCCAGCAAATTCACCACTGGCATCTGAACTCAAACCAATTGGCGCAAATGCCGTAATAGCGATAACCGTCGCACCGAGTAACGGCCACTTGGTTTGATCAACTATGTTAGTTGCTGCTTGCAGTTTTGTTTGTCCGCGCTTGAGGTTTATCAATATACCTTCGGTTACAACAATGGCATTATCAACCAGCATACCTAAGGCAATAATCAGGGCGCCTAATGAGATACGTTGTAAATCTATGGCAAACAACTTCATGAAAATAAAGGTGCCTAATACGGTAAGCAGAAGTATTACACCAATCAATACGCCACTTTTAAAGCCCATAAAGACTAAAAGTACAATAATGACAATGGCAACCGCTTCAAGCAGGCTGATAATAAAGCCACTTACTGACTTCTCAACTTCGGCTGGCTGGTTATAAACGCTGTTGATTTCCATACCATGCGGTCGCTGGTATTCGAGTGACGCTAAATGAGCATCAATATTTGCCCCTACATCAACGACGTTTACGCCTGTGCTAAACGACACACCTACCAGTAATGCTTGCTGTTGGTTATAGCGAATAATATTGTTTGGTACTTCAGCGTATTCACGAAATACCTTAGCAACATCACCTAAATAAATAAGTTCATTTTCACCTGGCTTTGAAATAAGAAGATTTTCAAGCTCTTTAACGTCTTTGAATTCACCGGTTGGGTGTAAGCGAATTGACTCATCGCCGACGCGCACCTTACCTGCGTTCGACACACTATTTTGAGTTTGTAAAAGTTGATAAATGCGGTTGGGTGAAATACCTAGCTGGGCAAGTTTACGGGTTGAAATTTCAACCATAACCTGTGCTTGTTGCTCGCCACCAACAGTTACTTTACTAACGCCATCAACCAACACAAGCTCACGTTTTAAATAATCAACGTAATCTTTCAGTTCATCGTAAGAGTAACCATCGCCAGTTACCGCGTACATCACACCGTATACATCACCAAAGTCATCCATAATTTTACTCGGATAAACCCCAGATGGCATTGAGGCTGCTTGGTCGTTGATTTTACGACGCAGTTCGTCCCATATTTGGCGTAAGTCTTGTTTACGATAATTGCTTTTCATCTCGACGGTAATTTGCGATTTACCCGGTGATGAAATACTGGTCACGTAATCAACATACGGCAGTTGTTGAATCGCATTCTCTATGGGAAATGTAACTTCTTCTTCAACCTGTTGTGGCGACGCACCTGGATACAGGGTGATCACCATGGCTTTTTTTAATGTGAATTCAGGGTCTTCAAGTTGTCCTAAGCCAAAGTAAGCCACTGTTCCGCCAATAAGCAAAAACAGCGCAAACATCCAACTTACCACTTTCCTTTCGATAGCAAGTGCAGCAAAGCTCATTATAAGCCTCGCTCTTTTTGCCAAGGACGAACTTTCATGCCTTCTTCTAAAAAGTTAACCCCTGCAGCGACTATTTTTTGTCCTGCTTTGATACCCGATAATACTTCAATGCTATCACGATGTAGCTGTCCTACTTCTACAGCTTGCTTATGGACAAGGCCACTTTCTTCGTCATAAATCCATACATAACTATTGTTACTTTCAGGCTCGGTTGGCTCAGAGAAAACAGCTTCTACAGGTAATAATGTATAGGGTGATTGTGAGTTGGTGATCTTGCTTAAATCAATATCAACGCGGCCAGTCATACCTTCAAGTAGATTAAAATCTTTAGGAACCGGTAAAGAAAATACCACTTTATAGGTTAGGGTGATTGGATCTGCTTGAGTATCAAATTCTTTCACAGACAGTTTATAAGATTTGTTAGGATAGCCATCAAAGACAACATCAGGTTGATATTCAACATCTTTATCGATGCGTGCAATGAGTTTTTCTGGGACTTGAATAACAACATCCATTAAATCACGGGTTTCAAGTCGTAAAATATTCTGCTTGGCTTGAATGTTCTCAAAGTTTTTAACAAACACCTTTGCTACAGTGCCTGCAAACGGCGCACGTAATTCACTGTTATCTAAATTCGTTTTGGCTATCTTTAATGCTGATTCTGCTACTTGCTTGTTAGCAAGGGCTTGGTCTAACTCAGATTGACTGGCGATTGAACGGTCAAAAAGCTTTTGTACACGTTCAAGTTGAGACTCTGCGAGTTCAAAACGCGCTTTGCGCTCATCATATTGTAGTTGAAAGTCTTCAGGGTCGAGTTTGGCAAGCAGCTGTCCTTTTTCAACATGCTGACCGGCAAGCGCTGGGAACTCAAGTAACTCACCATTCACTCTAAAGGCGAGATATGAACCTTGGTTAGCAACAACTTCAGCTGGAAAACTACGTATAGTTTCATCTGAAAGATTACTTATAGTGAATAATTTTACCGGGCGCACAACTGGCTCAACCTCAGTATTAGATGCCTGCTCAGAACATGCCGCAAGCATCAAAATTAGGCTCGTAGTTATCGCAACGAATGCCAATTTCATTGTCTTCTCCATAGATATGATGCATAAATTAGCTGCAGGATACGCTGCAAACATATAAAATAAAAATTATTAAATTTTAGAAACATCATTAATTTTATTTATATAGTGGTTTTTATATCATGAACCTAAATCAACTCGTTATTTTAGATGCAATTGTACAGAGTGCTAGTTTGAGCCAAGCCGCTATAAAACTTCATAAAACCCAACCTGCACTAACACTGGCGATAAAAAAACTCGAATCTGAGCTGGGGTTTGAGCTTTTAGACCGTAGCCAGTATCGCTTACATCTTACTGAAAAAGGCCGTATTTTTTATCGTGAGGCACGTCAGTTACTTAACGCAAACAGTGAACTGAGCTCGCTTGCTAAAGAGTTGGCGCTAGGAAATGAAGCTAATTATAAAATTTGCTACGAGCAACTTTGCCACCAACCTAGTTACAATCAAGTCATAAGTGAAACCTTCCAACGTTTTGCTAGTACTGAGTTTAGTATTTCTTCAGGTAAACGCTTTGTATCCCTTGAACAAGTAAACAGTCATCAAGCGGACTTAGGGATTGGGCCTTGGTTTGACCTGTTCCATGCAACAGGGGATCTTGAAAGTTTGCCTATAGGTAAATTTGATATCGGTATAGTCAGCGCACCTAATGTGGTACCTAGTAAAATTAGCTTTGCTGATATTCAAAATTACCCATGCTTGGCTATGTTTGAGAGTGACTTGAGTTTCGATAGTGATAGGTTGTCTTATACATTGGGCTCTGCATTAATGAAAATTGACGATATAACCAGTGTAAAGTCGTTTTTACTGTCTGGTGCGGGTTGGGCGATGATTAGTTTGCAACATTGCCAAGCTGAGATTGAAGCCGGTTTGTTGCAGCAAATAAAAATTACTGACCGTGAACACCAGTTTGGCGCTGAAATACGTGTTTTTAGGCAGCACTCTGTCCATCATGGCCCTGTTGCGAGAGCTATTTGGCAAGATTTTAGCGAAGTCAGCAAACAGTATTTGGAGTCTAGTCGTGCAGCAGGCAACTAAAGAAGATTTAATTTATACCATTATTTGCGCCATTCCAGCGGGAAAAGTAGCCAGTTATGGGCAAGTTGCAAAGCTTGCAGGTTATCCTAATAACGCAAGGTTAGTAGGGCGGTTATTGAAAGTGATGCCTGAAGGTTCACGTATTCCGTGGCATCGAGTAGTAAATAGCCAGGGCAAAATATCGTTTCCAGAGGGTAGCAATAAACATCTTGAGCAACGACAAAAACTACTCAGTGAAGGCGTTACCTTTAACAAGGCCAAAATTAATATGCGCTTGCATCAGTGGCACTAATAAACATACAAACTAATTGATAAGTAGTGGCAAACACAGCCAACCAGCACAAATACATGCCAAATTGCATGGCTGTAATGGCGAGTTTTAGCACTGTAAAACACAGTGCCTAAACTGTAAGCAATCCCACCTGCTAGCAGCCACCATAAAGCGCTTAAATCAAGGTTTAAATAAAGTGGGTAAACAAGCGCTAATGCAAACCAACCCATTAATAAATAGGTAGCGAGTGAGACCTTTTTATTGGTGTTTTTGACTAGTAACTTATACGCAACGCCGCCAAGTGCTAAAGACCAAATAAACACTAAAGCTGCAATTGACCATGCCCCTGATAACGAAATAACCAAATAAGGCGTGTAAGTACCCGCAATAAGCAAGTAAATAGCACAGTGGTCACATTTTTTATAAATGGCCCGTATACGCTCCTTGGTGCTTGCGTGATACAAAGTAGAAGCTAAAAATAATACCAGTAGGCTTGCTCCATAGACGATGGCACTTACCGTAGCTGATATAACGTTAGATTGTGATATTAAATCCCACAGCACATATACCGCAAACAGGACTCCCATGCTGTGAGTGAGCACGTTAAGTTGTTCTTCTTGGCGTGAGTAGGGGAGTTGTTCTGTCATATCTATCTACTAAAAATGAGTGATTAAAACAGTTTCAGTGTACAAGTGTACGCTGAAGTTGGCAATGCTTATTTTTTCACTAAATATTAGTCAAAATATCTAAATTGGTTGGTATTATTAACTAACCCTGAATGAGGTTAAAAAATAAATATATTTTTAAATTCTTTAAAATCAATAATTTAAAATTTATTTTCAGGGTGGCACAACCTTTGATTAAGTAATTACGACTAATTACTTAAAGAGACAAGGAATACCACTATGAATAACTCACTTAAATTAACTACTGCTGCGTTACTTGTATTTGCGTCAACTCAAGCAAGTGCTACTGACTTTGAATTAGATATCAGCAACACAATTACACAATCTGTTAAAAGCTATGTTCAACAAGCAAGTAACGAATTGAAACAAAGCGTAATGAACAGCATTGAGTTTGATGCTCAAAAGTTACTAGATACTTACATGAGTGAAGATGCAATTGCTTCGAAAGAAGAAGAGTTAAAAGTTGCTCAAGCTCCTAAAGCAACAAACAAGCAGTAAGGAAACAAGACAATGAGTAGTGAAATCAGCTTATTTTTACTTATGGTTGCACCGGTTTTGAGTTTACTCAGTGCATATGCATCAATCGAATTATTTCGTAACGTTGCGCAATGGTTCAACTTCTAAAGTACAAGTAGATATTAAGATTTCATGAAATATTGATCGGCGGATAGAAAGCGCACGTAATTAAAGGCATGTGGTTTTAGAATAGTAGACTTTATGAAGCGTGCGATTTTTCCTTTACCGGTTTTTATTTTACCTGAAGGGTTCACCAAGCTAAGAATCTTTGAGCAACGTTATTTAACAATGGTCAAAGAAGCTGTGCAAGATAATACAGGTTTTGTGCTTTGCACTTACCAACACGACACAGACCTTAACTTGCCCGAGATAGGTTGTTTAATGCAAATAACCGATTTCAATCAAGATGATAATGGCCAACTATTAATTGATGTTTATGCTGAACATGCGGTTTCTATTCACAACGCTAGTCAGGACAAGCAGCAGCTACGCCATGCTGACATCGAAATAACTACGTCACCTTCGTGGTATGTAAGCACGCCAATTAATGACGAAAACACCTTACTAAGTGACACACTTCGTGCTGTGTTTGCAAATCAGCCTGACTTAGCGGGTCTATATAAAACTCCACAATTTGATAACCTTGCTTGGGTCGCTGCTCGTTGGCTAGAGATCCTGCCTATATCGTTAGTTAAAAAACAACAACTTGCTTATAAATCTAGCTTTGAAAACTTGCTAAGTTTCCTCCATACTCTAATTAACAACGAATTTACTGATTAATGTGATCTAACATCAACTTTTTGGCGTATTACTACAAACGACAATAATTGGATGACATAAAGATGGTAAGTCAACAACTTCAAACAGGTTGTAAACCTAACACAGGTCAATACTCTGCCATGCCAGATACACCAAGCAAAGAGCTTGCTGATGCATTATTTGCTGTTGCTACGCACCGTGATAAACGTGCGTTTGCAATACTTTTCCAATATTTCTCACCAAAAATTAAACGTTTTGGGATAAAGCAATTCGGCTCTGAAGCACAAGCAATGGAATTAGTTCAAGAAACGTTAACCTCAGTTTGGCGTAAAGCACATCTTTACCATAAAGAGAAAGGGGCGGCGACGACATGGGTTTATACCGTGATGCGTAACGCATCTTTCGACATGCTCAGAAAAATGAAGAGCAGTAAAGAAGAGTGTATTAGTGAAGATATTTGGCCTCTAATTGATGAAGCCCAGCCGGGTCAACACGAATTTAGTGACCACTTAGAAGATAAACAAATTAAACAATACCTTGATAAATTACCACTTGCACAACGTGAAGTCGTGCGTGGCGTTTACTTTCAAGATATGTCGCAAGAGCAACTTGCTGAGCATTTAAATATTCCCGTAGGCACAGTGAAGTCCCGTCTTCGCTTAGCCTTGCAGAAGTTACGCAATGAAATGGGAGACCACCATGATTAAGCACCATCCTAGCAACGAATTACTTGCCAAGTTCAGTGAAGGTAATTTACCTGCCACTTTGAGTGTTGCAGTCGCTATTCATGTTGAAATGTGTCCTGTGTGCCAAAAAGAGTTAGCCGCGCTTGAGGCAAAAAATGCTGACGACATATTTATCGAATCTGCTAATGATATGGATGATATGTTCGATAAAACTCTTTTTGATGCCATCATAGCTGACGAGTCAATCGATGAGGTATACGAGCAAGCACAGGTATCGGTTGATGTTAAAGATAAAACCTACACATTACCTAGAGCACTTACGCGTATTGGTCACAGTAACTTTATGCAAATAGGTAAACTTGCCCGCTCTCGCATTGATTTAGACGACGGCCCATTACGAGCAAGTCTATTGCACATTGATGCGGGTGGTGAAATACCTGAGCACACGCATACGGGGTTTGAGCTAACTTTATTATTAGATGGTGAGTTTAGTGATGAAGACGGACACTATGTTCCAGGTGACTTTATGATGTTAGATGGTCGCCACAATCACACGCCAAAAACAATTGAAGGGTGCTTGTGCTTTACAGTTGTTAGTAGTGCCCTACACTTCAATAAAGGTATTAGTAAATTACTAAATCCAATTGGTAATCTAATCTATTAGTAGAGTTTATATGCAGCAATCGACAATTAAAATTGGTTTAAGCGCCTGTTTAGCAGGCGACAAAGTTCGCTTTGACAGTGGACACAAAAAATCTAATTTTTGCATGGATGAGTTGGCTAATCATGTTGAGTATAAAAAGTTTTGCCCTGAAGTAGCGGTAGGGTTGCCAATCCCTAGACCAACGATTCGCCAAGTGCGAGTTGGCGACACCATTAAAGTGTGCCGTCCTGATGGTACTGGCGATGTTGGCCCTAAACTAACAGAATATGGTAAACGAGTGGCAACAGAGCAAACCGCTGAGTTAAGCGGCTTTGTGTTTTGTGCCAAAAGCCCTAGTTGCGGTATGGAACGTATTAAAATCTACAACGAAGCGGGTACAGGTAACACCTCAGAAGGTGTCGGCTTTTTTGCAGAGCAAATAATGGCGCACAATCCATTGTTGCCTTGTGAAGAAAACGGTCGTTTAAACGATATGCATCTTCGCGAAAACTTTGTTATGCGCGTTTACACCTACAAGCATTGGCAAACACTATGTGAGCAGCCACTCACAGTTCATAGACTGACCCAGTTCCATGCTCAATATAAGTATTTATTGATGGCACATAATTACGAAGCTTACCGTAGTTTAGGGAATTTACTGGGCACCTTTGATGGTGAAGATATCCAAGCCTTGGCAGATGAATATATTCTAGGGTTAATGACAGCCCTCAAAAAACCAGCTTCTCGCAAAAACAATGCAAATACCTTGATGCATTTACAGGGTTATTTCAAAAAGTCACTTTCTAAAATAGAAAAGCAAGAACTAAGAGATGCAATTGACGAATACCGTAAAGGTCTCGTACCACTTTATGTTCCACTGACATTAATTAAGCATCATTTAAAAGTTCACCCAAATGAATACTTGGCGAAACAAGTTTATCTAGACCCCTATCCGAACGAATTAAAACTACGCTACGGAATTTAATGAACACTTTATTTTGGTTTAGGCGCGATTTGCGCCTTTTTAATAACGATGCACTATATCAGGCAATCGAAAATGGTTGCGAGAATGCAGTTTTTTTTATTACTGAAAAGCAATGGCAAAAACATGATGTGGCAACTATACAGCTTGATTTACTAAAGCGTAGGCTTGGCTTTTTAGGTGAGCTTTTAGCCAGTAAAGGTATTAAATTATATGTCATTGATGCGGTTGATTACGATGGGTGCGTTGAAAAATTAGCGTCATTTTGTGAGCAACATCAGGTAAAAAATGTATACGCTAACAACGAATATGAGCTTAACGAAGTAAACCGTGATAAAGCGTTTTTACAGCATGCTGACAGTAAAAATATTGCTTTTTATGCATACGACGGCGATGTAATTGCGCCACCTGGAAGCATCAAAAATCAAAGCGGCGAAATGTTCAAAGTATTCACGCCATTTAAAAATGCATGGCTAAAAGTTTATCAAGACACCCACTTTTATTTTGCTGAGCCGCCTAAGATGTTCGAGGCCATTGAATGGCAGCCAAATGAGTTATTAGACTCTGACGGCAGCTCAGAAAAATGGCCTGTTGATGATGATACCCTCAGCCACGTTTGCGCACGCTTTATTGAAGAAAAGCTAGCAACTTATCAAGACCAGCGTGATATCCCAAGCATTAAAGGCACTTCGGGATTAAGCCCATATTTAGCCTTGGGTATTGTTAGCGTTCAGCAATTATTGGCACTTATTCAGCAGCGCCATCCTGATGTACTACGTAGCAGCAAAAGTAACTTGTTTTGTTGGGTTAACGAATTGATTTGGCGTGAGTTTTATCGTCACCTTATTGCTATTTATCCAAGCCTAAGTAAATACGACAACTTCAATGATAAATACAACGCTGTGAAATGGCGTGATGATGAGAGCGACTTTAAAGCGTGGTGCGAAGGTAAAACAGGCTACCCACTAGTTGATGCTGCAATGAGGCAGTTACTGCAAACTGGTTGGATGCATAATCGTTTGCGCATGGTGGTCGCAAGCTTTTTAACTAAGCACTTATTAATAGATTGGCGTAAAGGCGAGCGCTTTTTTATGCAGCACCTTATAGACGGCGACCTTGCCTCTAACAACGGTGGCTGGCAATGGGCTGCAAGTACGGGATGTGATGCTCAGCCGTATTTTCGAATTTTCAATCCAATCACCCAAAGTGAGCGATTTGATCCAGATGGTGAATTTATCCGTAAATATCTACCAGAGTTGGAAAAAGTACCTGCAAAGCAAATCCATTTTCCGCATGATTATTTAGCGAAACAGGGTAAGTCGAGCAGTTATTGGCCAGCAATTGTTGATCATAAAGCCGCGCGAGAGCGAGCGCTAAACGCATTTAAGGTGTGACATGGACAAGGCGATCCTTGATAGATTTATTGATGTTTATCAAACACTCAATAAAGACAATTTACAGCTACTGGATGAAATCTATCATCCAGATATTCACTTTGCAGATCCCTTGCATGCGGTAAATGGTCTTGGCGAGCTACGTGAGTATTTCAAAAACCTCTATGCTAACGTTATATCTTGCGAATTTGTTATTGAAGACAGCTATGTTACTGAAAATACTCAGAGCAACGATGATACCGCCTTTATCTACTGGACCATGCAATACCGTCATCCCAAGCTCAATAAAGGGCAAGCAATCTCGGTTGCAGGTCATAGCCGTTTAAAGTTTGCTGGTGATAAAATAATTAATCATCGCGATTATTTTGACGTAGGCGCTATGCTTTACAGGCATATCCCTGTACTTGGCTCGGCTGTTAAATTTATTGATAAAAGGGCGAGTGCATAATGACAACATTAATTACAGGCGCAACTTCAGGTATTGGCGAGTCATTAGCAAAGCTATACGCAGACAATAATGAGCATGTGATTGCATGCGGCAGGAACACAGAAAAGCTTGCTAAATTGAGCCAACATCAAAACATTGAGTCTTGCCAATTTGATGCAACAGACCTTCAGGATATACGTTCGAGCACAGTCGCCTATACACAATTCGATCGTGTCATTTTAAATGCAGGCAATTGTGAATATATTGATGATGCTCGTAATTTTGATAGCAGTTTATTCGAACGTGTGATCACCACTAATCTACTCAGTATGGGCTATTGCCTTGAGGCATTACTGCCAAAGATAAAATCCGGTGGTCAGCTGGTGATTGTAAGCTCTAGTGTGACTTACTTACCGCTACCGCGCAGCCAGGCTTATGGCGCGTCTAAAGCCGGTGTAAGTTATTTAGCTAATAGCTTAGCGGTTGATTTAAAAGATGTTGATGTGACTTTAGTTCACCCTGGTTTTGTTAAAACGCCGCTGACTGATAAAAACGACTTTCCAATGCTAATGGCGGTGAGTGCTGAAAAAGCGGCAAATTATATTTATAAAGGGGTCGCGAAAAGGCGCAAAGAAGTGCACTTTCCGCACCGTTTTACCTTCATTTTGAAATTTTTAAGAATGCTTCCTACGCCACTTTGGCTGAAGCTAGCAAAAGGATTATCACGTTGAAAAAAGTGGCTGTTATTGGATCTGGCATAGCGGGTTTAAGCTGTGCGCACCTATTGCATAAGCACTACGATGTAACCGTATTTGAGAAAAACGACTACATAGGTGGCCATACTGCAACCATTGACGTAAAGGTTGATGGCGTTGAATACGCTGTAGACACAGGTTTTATTGTATTTAACGACCGCACTTACCCATATTTTGAAAAATTACTTAAGCGTTTGGGTGTCGAGCGTCAGAAAACTCAAATGAGCTTTAGTGTGCATAACGAGCAAACGGGCTTTGAATATAACGGTCATACTTTTTGGAGCTTGTTCGCTCAAAAGCGTAATATCTTTCGTCCTAAGTTTTGGAAACTCTTAAAAGACATAGTGCGCTTCAATGAAGTGTGTAAATCATTGCATGCACAACAAAACTACAAGGCCAATCAAACATTAGGCGAGTTTTTGGATGAGCATGACTTTAACGAGTTCTTTCGCTTCCATTATATTTTGCCGATGGGCGCTGCTATTTGGTCAACCAGTATTAAAGAAATGGCACAAGTTGGCGTAGAGTTTTTTGTTAAGTTTTTTTATAACCACGGTTTGCTGGATATCACTAATCGTCCGCAGTGGTATGTTATTCCGGGTGGCTCTCGCGAATACATTAAACCCATGATCCAAGGCTTCGCTGATAAAATTCGTTTAAATAGCAATATCAGCTCGGTATCTCGAAAAGATGACAGTGTTCACGTTCATTTTGATGATGGTCATAGTGAAATATTCGACAAAGTGGTGTTTGCTTGCCATTCTGATCAGGCTTTAAAGTTATTACTTGACCCAAGTGAAGACGAAAAGAATGTACTTTCAGCCATTCCTTATACTGCTAATTCAGTGGTTTTACATACTGATACAGCGTTGTTGCCAAAACGCAAGGCAGCTTGGGCTAGCTGGAACTATTTGTTGAATAACAACACAGACAAAGCGGCTGTTGTGACTTATCAAATGAATATTCTGCAAGGTATTCAAAGCGACACGCAATTTTGTGTAACCCTTAACCACCTTGACGGTATCAATAAAGATAAAATTTTACGCGAGTTTACCTACCACCATCCGGTATTTAATAAAGAATCGATTGCCGCACAGCAGCAAAAGTCATTAATCGACGGCAAAAATAATAGCTATTTCTGTGGCGCTTATTGGTATAACGGCTTTCATGAAGATGGTGTAAGAAGTGCGGTCAACGTGGCAAAGCAGCTTGGGGTTGAATTTGAATAGCGCCATTTATGTCGGTGACGTAAGACACCGACGTTTTGCAGTTAAAAAACATCATTTCAAATACCCACTTTACATGATGTGGGTCGATTTAGCTCAGCCTGAAGAACTTAATAACATTCACCCATGGCTGGGCTGTTCAGGCTTTAAACCTCTAAAGTTTAAACAAAGCGATTATTTTAATTTTCAGACAAACATGCAGCTATCAGTACAGCAACGTGCGCTCGCCAAGATAGCTGAATTAGGTGTAAAGCAAACCTTTACTAAAGTGTATATGCTTGGGCAACTTCGTTGTATGGGAATATATTTCAGTCCTGTTAACTTTTTTTTCTACCAAAGTAATGATGGTAATTTCACGCATATGCTTGCTGAAGTAAGTAATACTCCGTGGAATGAACGTCATTATTATGTCGTGCCGCTCGAAAAAAAAGTGAACTTTAAAAAGGTTTTTTCCGTATCACCTTTCATGAACTTAGATATGAACTATTATTGGCATATCAGAATGAATCCTGATAACACCATGATTCATATTGAAAATAAAAAAGACGACACACTCTTGTTTGACGCAACGCTACGTTTACAAAAGCATCCACTCAATAAAGAGAGGATGAGTGCGGTGCTCAAGCAGTTTCCAGCAATGACGTTGAGTATATTCAAAGGTATTTATATTCACGCGCTGAAACTATTTTGTAAACGTGTGCCATTTATTGGTCATTCGGGCAAACAAGAGAATTAAACTAGGTGATGTGATGGAAAAAGTATCAAATTTGACTGAGACTCAAGCAACAGGTTGGGTGGCAAAACTATACAAAAAATTAGTAATAGGTGCATTTAATAGCATCAAAATTGGTCGCATTACTTTAATTGAAGGAAATGACCGTACACAATTTGGTGATACAACCAGTGATATACACGCCACTGTTACAGTTAACGATGCAGCTATGTATAAATTGTTTGCATTGTCAGGAAGCGTGGGCGCTGGTGAAGCCTACATTCTAGGTTTCTGGGATTGTGATAACCTTACTAAATTAATTGAAATATTTGCCTTAAACCAAGACGAGCTTGATGCTTTTGAGAAAAAATTCGCTTTTTTTAGTGGTATAGCTCATCGCTTAAACCATTTTAGAAATCGAAATTCAGCTCAAGGTTCTAAGAAAAATATCGCAGCGCATTATGACTTAGGTAACGACCTTTATAGTGCATTTTTAAGTGATGAAATGTTGTATTCATGTGCCGTGTACCCTTCAAAACAAGCCACTCTTGAACAAGCCCAAGATCACAAACTGGCATTAATTTGTGAGCAAGTTGATCTACAGCCAGGTGACTCAGTAATTGAGATTGGCACAGGGTGGGGCGCCTTTGCGATTTACGCGGCAACGCATTTTGACTGCCATGTAACGACTACAACTATTTCAGATGAGCAATATGCCTATGTTGAAGAAAAAGTTAAAGAGCTAAATCTTGAGCATAAAATCACCTTATTAAAGCAGGATTATCGTCTCTTAGAGGGCAAATACGACAAGCTCGTGTCTATTGAAATGATTGAAGCTGTTGGGCATGAATATTTACCAGGCTTTTTTGCCAAATGTCACTCTTTGTTGAAAGACAGCGGCGCAATGCTGATCCAAGCCATTACCATTGCTGATCAACGTTATAGTCATTACCTGAAAAACTCTGACTTCATTCAGCAGTATATCTTCCCGGGTGGTTGTCTCCCTTGCTTAGACGAAATGAATAAGCAAATTAAACAGCAAACTGACATGGTGGTACATAGTGTAAAAGATATTGGTGTTCACTATGCAAGAACATTGGCTGATTGGCGAGAGCGCTTTGTTGCCAGCTGGCCTGAAATTGATAAAGTTAAGTTTGATCAGCGCTTTTATCGTTTATGGTTGTTTTACCTAGCCTATTGTGAAGGTGCATTTAGAACTCGTGCAATAAGCACTGTGCACCTCGTAGCCCGTAAACCGCGATTTGGACACTCTGACGATGGCATTGCGCTCGATTATTAATTTTGTGTTGTTTCAAGGAGTATGGTTTAGTGCCTTACTCCTTGAGCGCGATGCGGTAATCCCTGCCTCTTTTATTATTTGTTTAATGCTTTTTTTATCAGAGCAACGCAAGCAAGACATACTGCTTTTAGCATGTGGTCTACCAATTGCGCTGGGCTATGAATGGCTTGCAAGTGGTTTTGAGCTAATTAATTATAAAGTATCTCCATTGCCTCTATGGCTCGCTTTTCTTTGGGCTGCACTATTACTTACCATTAATACGTCTATGCAGTTTTTGCAAAAGCTTCCTTGGTATTTCGCTTGGTTGGTTTGTTTAGCCTTTGCTCCGGCTAGCTATTATGCAGGTATACGATTTGGTGTATTAAGCACGGATCTGACTGTTGTAAGTTTTTGGCTGTATTACGGTTTAGGCTGGGCAACGATGTTTGTATGCATTATTACCTTTAATAAGCGTTTTTTAGCCGCTAAATGATCAGTTAGTGATGGTTTTACGTAACATTGCATAACTAGTTTTTTAGGATAAGACGATGAAACAGTGTATGACTATAGCGGCATTTATGTGCTCATTGTTTATGGCAGATGTTGCTGCAAATGGTTTTAAAACCGTTGGCCAAGCTAAAATGGAGTATTTATTTTGGGATGTTTATAACGCCAAACTTGAGACTCCCAACGGCACTTACACATTCGGTCAACACCCTAGTAAATTAACACTTACCTATTTGCGTGATTTTAAAGCCAAAGACATTGTTAAAGCCACTAACGAGCAATGGCAGCATTTAGGCTTAGATGAAATGGTAGGGGCTTACGACAAACAGCTGTTGGACTTATGGCCCGATATTTCTAAAAACGATTCATTAACGTTTCAAACAAATGAGCAGGCAATAGGGACCTTTTACTTTAATGGCAAGGCACTTGGACAGATAAATGATGACAAGTTTGCCGATAACTTTTTAGCAATCTGGCTAAGCGCAGAGACTTCTGAGCCATCACTACGCAAACAGCTTATTGGAGGGAAACATGATTAAACTCAAAGCAATCCTTATTTTAGCTATGGTAATGTTAATTACCAGCTGCTCTGCGCCCGATGTTGATTATTATCGAGGTACAGAACCTGAATTTAACTTTAAGCAGTTTTTTAGTGGTGAGCTAAAAGCCTATGGGGTAGTACAGGACCATAAAGGCGAATTAACTCGTAAGCTGGTAGTCGACATGCAAGCAAGCTGGGATGGCAACAAAGGCGTGATTGACGAGCAATTTGTTTATGATGACGGTGAAACGCAAACACGTGTTTGGTACATCACCATTAATGATGATGGCAGTATAACAGGTACGGCATCAGATGTTATTGGCGAAGCAAAAGGTGAAAGTAATGGCAGTGTGTTCCATTGGACATATTCTGTCGAGCTTCCATATGATGATAGTACTTTAGTGGTAAATTTCGATGATTGGATGTACTTGGTAACACAATCACGCTTGATAAACCGCACTGCTATTGATAAGTTTGGCATCGAGGTCGGGGAAGTAACCTTAGTTATCGAGAAAATCGAGTAATCGTTTAATTACCAGAAAACTTCGCGATGTTGATTAAATTAAGTCTTTATTAATATTAACGTCGCTAACCTCGTTTTTGATAGTTAAATAGTAGTCATTTTTGAACAAATTACGTAAAAATAGCAATTTGCTGTTGCTAACTTCTCAAAAATGCATAAAGATAGGTTTTGCGAAGGCAAAATAATAACGAATAGGAATCTAACAATGAATAAAGCTCAATTAGTTGAAAAAATTGCTACTGATGCAGAAATCTCAAAAGCGGCAGCAACGCGTGCACTAGATGCATTCACTGGCGCAGTTACTAATTCTCTTAAAGAAGGTAACTCAGTAGCATTAGTTGGTTTCGGTACTTTCTCAGTAAAAGAGCGTGCAGCGCGTACTGGCCGTAACCCACAAACTGGTGCAGAAATTCAAATCGCAGCAGCAACTATCCCAAGCTTTAAAGCGGGTAAAGGTCTTAAAGACCAAGTTAATCCATAATTGGGTAACTAGGTTTATATTGAAAAAAGGGCTTATAGCCCTTTTTTTGTATTTGTTATATTTGAATCGAAGTGGCGAAAAAGGCTTATGCCTTTAACGCTTTATCACCACGACCAATACCAACCGCGCCAGAGCGAACTACTTCAATCAAATCACTTTCATGACGTAATGTATCAAGGAAGGATTCAACCTTCTCTGTGCTCGCTACAAGCTGCAGAGTATAGCTGTGACGGCCCATATCTAAGATAGCCCCTTGGAATACATCAACAACTCGTGTAACAGCAGCACGTGTATTCTCATCTTGTGCGAATACTTTAACTAATAACAGTTCACGCTCAATATGTGCCATCTCAGTTAGATCGATAATTTTTAGTACATCGACTAGCTTATTAACTTGTTTGGTGATTTGCTCAACAATACGATCATCACCCATGGTGGTAATGGTAATTCGTGATAATGAATGATCGTCAGTTGTACCAACAGTCAAACTGTCGATGTTATAAGCGCGTTGTGAAAATAAGCCAACAATGCGCGATAGTGAACCAGGTTCGTTTTCTAATAAGATTGATAAAATACGGCGCATTATGCTTTTACTCCTTTACGTAACCACATATCATCTACAGCCCCTAGCTTAATTTGCATTGGGTAAACATGTTCTTTTTCATCAACACAGATATCTAAAAATACCAGTCTGTCGTTTATCGACATGGCTTTTTCAATAGCAGGCTGTAGTTCATCAATATGATCAACGCGAATACCTACATGGCCATAGCTTTCTACTAATTTTACGAAATCAGGAAGTGATTCCATGTAAGAAGATGAGTGACGTCCTGAATACATCATATCCTGCCATTGACGTACCATGCCCAGTGAGCGGTTATTCAACGACACAACCTTTACTGCTAAATTGTATTGTAAGCATGTTGATAGCTCTTGAATGTTCATTTGGATTGAACCATCACCAGTTACACAGATTGACTCTTTGTCAGGAAAAGCAAGCTTAACGCCCATTGCCGCTGGTAGACCAAAACCCATGGTGCCTAAACCACCAGAATTAATCCATTGGCGAGGATGTTTAAATGGATAATATTGAGCTGCAAACATTTGATGCTGGCCTACGTCAGAGCTGATGTAAGCATCGCCATTGGTTGCTTTGTAAATTGCCTCGATAACTGCTTGTGGTTTGATTTTATCGCCATCTGTGCTGTAGCTAAGGCATTTTTGCTCACGCCAGCTGATGATTTGTCGCCACCAATCTTCTTGCGCAGAACGGTCTATCGATATTGAGCTCTTATCAATAGCCGCTTGTAATTGTTCGAGTACGGTCTTTAAGCAGCCAACAACCGGGATATGCGCTTTAATTGTTTTAGAGATTGAAGTTGGATCGACATCAACATGTACTATGGTTGCATTTGGGCAGAATTTTTTAACGTTATTCGTAACCCGATCATCAAATCGTGCACCTAGCGCTAAGATCACATCCGCGTTCGCCATGGCTTTATTTGCCTCAAGGCTACCATGCATTCCTAACATGCCAATAAAGTTAGGGTGAGTGCCGCTGATACCGCCTAGGCCCATTAAGGTGTTAGTGATTGGTGCGTTTAATGATTCAACCAAGTGCGTTAGTTGCTCAGAGGTATTTGATAAAATAATACCGCCACCAGAATAGATCACTAATTTCTTCGCTTCTAAAATTGCTGTGACAGCTTTACGAATTTGTTTTGAATGACCTTTGGTATTTGGATTATAAGTACGTAGTTCAGTTGTTTTTGGAAACTCAAAAGGAAACTTAAGCTCAGGGTTTAACATATCCTTTGGTAATTCAACCACAACTGGGCCTGGGCGTCCGGTGCTCGCTAAGTAAAATGCTTTAGCTAAAATAGTAGGGATATCTTTAGCGCTGCGACAGTTGTAACTGTGTTTAACGATTGGACGAGAACAACCAACAATATCTGTTTCTTGGAAAGCATCGTCACCAATTAAACCTGTAGGCACTTGCCCAGAAAGCACCACCATAGGAATAGAATCCATATAAGCGGTTGCAATACCCGTAATACAGTTTGTTGCACCCGGACCTGAGGTGGCAAGAACAACACCAACGTCACCTGTTGCTCTGGCATAGCCATCGGCCATATGTGTTGCGGCTTGCTCATGTCGAACTAAAATATGCTCAATATCTTCTTGCTGAAATAATGCGTCGTATAAATCAAGTACAGAACCACCAGGGTAACCAAAAATATACTTTACATTCAATTCTTTAAGTGCCCGAACAACTAGTTCGGATCCATTGTATTCTGTTGTACTCATCCTCATTCCTCTGTGTGTGCAAGCATAAATGCATAAAAAAACCCCCGCATAGGGCGGGGGTTTTTTAAAAAGCGTGCTTTCACCTTTTAATAGACTCCCGCTGGGCTTGTTACTAAGACCAGTACGAGTACATTGACGACTAAAAGGTGACGGCTAATATTCATTGTTTATTAATTTCTTCTAAAAATCACAGCCGACTAGAAGGCTGTTGTTTAAAAAATGTTAGATGTATTTTTAAGTGTTTTAGAAACTGATGTCAACCGCAAAAGTGTTATTTTGCATTAATTTTTCTATATTTTCATTTTTGTATGTTTTTATTGCAAATTAAAGTGTGGTTTTATGTTTTTGCAGGTGTAACTATGCATTAAATTGATTGTGTGATGAATGTTGAGCTTTGCATATAGATAATGCGTACTTATCACTGATACGCATAACTTAGCCTAGTAAAATCCACTTTTTAAACTCTTTTAATAAGACACCCACTTTAACTTTTACTTACAGCCAATACGCGACTTAACTAAACAAGACACACAGTTTTATTTTTCAATCGTAATTAACAATCTATATGGTCTTTAACTAAAAGAGCGTGTGGATATTAAGGTATGAATAATATTTGCCCACTAAAATGCAAATTAACACTAAAAATGATGGATTTGGTTTATTCTTGGACAATTTGCTAAGCATTAGTTGTAAAGAGTGCTTACCTCAGGTTTGCAACGAGGTTGTGCTCATTAATTATATTCTGGAGGTTTAATTTATAATTAAGCAAATAAAGCTAAGCTGTTAGTAATTGAGCTTCTTCGCTTTCGTTTCATGTTATTTGCATAAGCCGTGATAGCTTGCTCTTTACCTGCAGTATTTTTAAATGAGCGTGTAAAGGAAGTGGTAAGTGTAAGCCAATTATCAGAGCAGATATTTAATCTTTCTAATATAGGTGCTGCATCTAGGGGGATTACACCAGGTTTACCTTCTCTTATAGAATGGCCAGTCCAATCAATAAGTTGTAAATAGGTTTTAAGTTCAAATGGGAGTCCTTTAGGCATATGTTTGCGTAGTTTACCTGCAAAGCGCATAAGTGTTTTCGGTTGCTTTGCTTTTTGAGCTGACTCAATACGTGATTTTATACTGGTGTAGTCTGATTGCTCTGGTAAATTAGCTGCTTTTGCTCTCACAGGGTTCAAGTCAACATAAGCAAGGCAAGCTGCAAGTGCTGCGTCATCAAGCAAGGCTTGCGATTTAAAGCGACCTTCCCAAAAGCGCCCTTTGCAATCATCTTCTTGATTCGCTTTTCGCGCGATGCTCTCATTTAGAACACGCATAAACCAACTAATACTACTTAGCCTTTCTCGATATAAATTAACTCTGTCATTAACCGCCGAGAGCTCTGCTTGTGTTAGTAATTCGCCATTTAAGAAGCGTTGGCATAGGAATGTACTGTTGAATAACTTGTGCCACCTAATCAAAATAGCTTTATTACTTAAACGCTTCGCTTTTGCTATATCAATGTGCAGAACCAGATGTGTGTGATTACTCATTACTGCGTAGGCGCAAATATCAATACAAAATATCCGACCAAGTTGAAGTAGTTTCTTTTCAACCCAATCCCGCCTATGTTCATATGAGCGGCCTGTTAGTGGATCATGCCCACACAAAAAAGCGCGACGAACGCAGCGTGAAATACAGTGATAATAGGGTGTGTTTGAAACGCTAATTAAGTTTCTGCGAGGGGTTGCCATGTTCTTCTCCTCCATGAGTGAACTATGTAAGTTTAGTCATAATTTTGAGAAGTGAGAACTATTAAGTTGGGTGTCTAGTTTTATGTGTGTTATGGATGTCTAATTAATGTGGATGTCCAATTAATTGAGGGTATAAAAAAGCCAGTCTTAGACTGGCTTTGGGTAGGGAGTGTTTAAGGGTTAGGTTGTCTTAAGCCCTAAACAATTATTCGCTTATAGACGCTCAATTACAGCTTGAGTGAAGTCTGTAGTGCCGTGGCTGCCGCCAAGGTCACGCGTTGTGCGGTCACCTGTTTTGATAACATCTGCAACTGCACTGCGGATGCGCTCTGCAGTGTCAGCCATACCTAAGTGCTCTAGCATTTGGATTGATGCTAAGATCACTGAAGTTGGGTTTGCAAGGTTTTTACCTGCGATGTCTGGTGCGCTACCGTGTACAGCTTCGAAGATAGCTGCATCTTCACCAATGTTTGCGCCAGGAGCCATACCAAGACCACCAACTAGACCAGCACATAGGTCAGATAAGATATCACCGAATAAGTTTGTAGTAACGATTACATCAAACTCATCAGGAGTCATAACTAGTTTCATACATGTTGCATCAACAATCATTTCTGTTGATTCGATTTGCGGGTAACGCTCAGCTACTTCACGTGCAACTTTTAAGAATAAACCAGATGTTGATTTAAGGATGTTAGCTTTGTGAACAGCCGTTACTTTTTTACGGCCTTCACGTACCGCTAGCTCGTATGCAAAAGTTACGATTTTTTCTGCACCTTCACGGGTGATTTTTGACATTGCTTCTGCTTCGTTACCATCTTCAGATACAACTTGGCCAAGACCTGAGTACATACCTTGTGTGTTTTCACGAACAGTGATGATGTCGATATCGTCGTAACGAGCTTGTGTACCTGCAAATGATTTAACAGGACGAACATTAGCATATAGGCCAAACTTTTTACGTAAAGTCACGTTGATTGAAGTGAAACCTTCACCAACTGGTGTAGTTAATGGGCCTTTTAAAGTGATCTTGTTACGCGCGATTGTGTCGATTGTTTCTTGCGGAAGTAACTCACCAGTTTTTTCTAGGGCAGCAAGGCCAGCATCAACGAATTCATAATCAAAATCGCAACCTGCAGCTTCAAGGATCTCAAGTGCTGAATCAATAATGCTAGGACCAATGCCGTCGCCTTTGATCACTGTGATGGTTTGTTTAGCCATTTACTTTTCCTATTTATGAGTAGATAAACACGTAAACTCGTCGCGAAATAGCATGCGATTTACTTGTTAGAAGGTTTACGTGGATGTGTTTGAAAATTTAAGCGGCTTTTATAGCAATTTATTCAGCTTTTTACCAGTTTATCCTGTGAATACTGACTATAAACAGACTAAAGTTCATATTTATTTAACGTTTTCGCACTTTTTAACAACACATTCTAAAAATTGTCTGCAAACTCGCAATTTTTCAAATATGCATAAAAATTAGCTTTTGAGTCCCAACCAGCAGCCGATAGGCTGTCGAAAATGATTTGCTCTTGCCAGCTGCTAAATAAAGCTTTTGGTTGAAAAACATAATAAGTAAATAATTTAATAGCTATCCAATGTTTCTCATTTATGGTGAGTTGCTGTTTTTTGTGTTGTTCACTAGCCAGTAAATGTTGAGTCCAGACGTTGTCACCAATTAGCTGATTTAAATATTCAGTTAATGGGGCTTGATCTAGGTGATTAACACCAAATAGGCAGGCCAATGGTGGGCTAATAACATGCTCTTCGGCTTGTTCAAATATAGTTTTTCGAGACAGGCTCGTAGCTTGATATTCGCAAAGGTATAAAACGTAGGCATATAATGGCAAGCTCACGTGTTCAAATTGCACTGAGTCAGAGTGTTTAAACAATGCTTGAATAATCCGCACCATATTTTCAAGTCGTTTAGAAATATGCTGAAACAGTGGGTGAGTAGTTGTTGCTACTAAGCGTTGAAATAATACTTTCTGAATGATTGCCGGTGCATTGTCGTATCCAACCATCGATAAACAATGACGCAAGTCTTTGGCTCTTTGCTGCTCTTTATTATAGGGCTTAGCGGCAATTGTAAGTTGCGTAATTAATTCAGGGTAGGGACTTAACAGCTTATTTAAACCACGATAGCTGTATTCTTTTGATACTTTTAAGTCACTAATTAATGCTAAGTATTGCTGTCTGCGTTGCTGATTTATAGGTGGTGGTTCTGTAAAATTGATGTTCTCACTAAACCATACGGTGTAGAGCAAACGCGTGTCTTTACATGTTCTTTGTTTGTCTAAAATGCTCAAATTAGCTTTGATGCGATGCCAGCGTACTTTTTCTGGGCGGCTAGCATCGACTAAAATATGCCTACCTTGCTCATCGGTGGTTAAATAGATAAGAATGCGTTCAGCGTAATTTACTTCACTTGCTGGAATGTATGGGCCTATGTGCGCAATGAGCGCCTTTATTGCATTTTGAGCAAACTCATTAGGTGTACGAAGATAAATATCAGCCAATGCTTTATGTATACTAATATGCCCACCAGATTCACGATAAGTGGTATTCATGGCGATAATGTTAGCTAAAGCTACAAGTGTTGTTGCTCCGTCATAAATCATAATTTTTGGCGCACTTAAAAGTGCTTGTTTGTATTTATTTAACCGCGCTAATAAATGCTGAATAGATAATGTATGAGGACCTGAGCTTTGCAGTAATTTTGCAGCAAGCTGGTGACGACTCTGCCAAAGTTTTTTATCTTGTAATGTTAGCTTTTCACAGGCAGCTAACTTATTGCTTTGAGTTTGTACGCACAGGTAATTAGCTAAACAGCAGCTAATAATTTGTTCACTAATTGCTTGGTTGTAATTTAGGCTACGACATAGAATGCAAGCAATAACGCATTGGTTAACAACTAAATTTGTTGTGTAGCCATGATTAGGAACATATAAGCTAAGTTGCGCTTGCATACCTTTTGGGCAGGCTTGGTAGATTAAGTAATATCGCTCAGCAAGGTTGCTTAATAAAGGATAAATTTGCGACCATTTCTGCTTTTGATAATAAAGCTTGAGCAACTGGTGCGTACTATCAAATAAGCGTGCCAACTCACGAGGCGTCACGTTTTCCATCATAAGCGGTTAGGTTTCTTGTTGATAGCTTTCATAGGCACTTGGCCCCCACAATACTAATTGACCATTTTTAAACAGCAAGCCAGTGCACTCATCTATTGTTGTAATACCATCCGATTTTACGTGTTGCGTACGGTAAAAAATGATTTGCCAAACATTGTCTTCGACTCGTTTAGCATAGGTTAGGTCTGGGCTGCCTAAGTAATCAAGTACGGCGTTTAAGTTTTCAGGCTTATCGATAGATAGTTTCGAGATGTAACGTTTATTAAAAGCTTCACGGTCTTGCCAGATCATGGCTTGTGGATCATCTTTATAAAAAGTGATCACAAGAGTGGCGATAAGTGCATAAACACCTAAACCCAGCACCAGATATTGGAAAACCTTTTTAAACATGTGTAACTCTTTAAAATTAACGCGAATTTGCAGTATACGCTGTGATATCCAAGTGCGCTACGAGATTGCGATTAATTGAGCCTTAACTGCTTTAAACTAAAGCCTAAGTGAATATCTGTGCGTAACATCACAAGATTTTTCGAAATAACAAACATATCCATCTCATCGTTCAATTTACGCTTTACTGAAGGGTTTAGTTCATCGTCGTTGATTGCGGCTGCAATTGACTCATACTCATTTACTAATTGCTGCGCAGTTTTGTTACCAATACCTTTCACGCCGGGTATGTCATTGGTTTTATCACCAGCTAAAGCCCAAAAATCAGCGAGTCGATGTTTTGGAACATTAAAGCGCTGTTTAATGTCGTCGGCTTCAAGATACTGTTTTTTGAAGTAATCATAAATAGCAATCTGCTCAGATAAAAATGGTAAAAACCCTTTATCTGTAGAAACGATAGTAGAAGGTACATCATTAGTCGCGGCTTTATGTGCCAGCGTGGCAATTATATCGTCAGCTTCATCATTGTTAGGTGAAAACACCACAATGCCTGTTTGTTCAATGGCTTGTTTAAAAAGCGATAAGTTTTGTTTTAGGGTATCTGGCATCGGTGAGCGAGTGCTTTTGTACGCCTCATAGTAGTGATAACGCCAGCTTTTTTCACCATCAAACACAGCAATCGCGTGAGTAGCATTAGTTTGCTGACGTAACTTTTTACAAGCATGTGCCACGCGGGCACAGCTTGCCTTTATCATATGTTCTTCACTGTGATGACTCTGATTACTATCAACAGCATAGATGCGCCTAATAAGATTTAACGCATCTATTAAAAGTAACTGGGTTGTCACATAGTCTCCTGTTAAGCATTTATCTCATAGCAAGGAATATACTTACTACCGGGTAATTTCATTCGCCCTTGCTCAACAAAAGCAGCAAGTAGTTTATCCATATCAGCCATTAATGCAGGCTCACCACTTAATACAAATCGGCCATGTTGCTTGATGGCTTGCAAGCCTTCGTCTTTAACATTACCAGCCACAATACCTGAAAACGCACGGCGTAAATTAGCGGCTAGTTGCTGAGTCGGCTGATCTAAGTGTAAATCCAAACTCGCCATATTGGCATGAGTCGGTGCAAACGGCTGTTGAAAATCATTATCGATTTTTAGCGTCCAGTTAAAGTAGTATGCATCACCTTGACTCTTGCGGTATTCACGCACTTCAGCCATTTTTGATTTGAGTGTTTTGCCAACTCGCTCTGGGTCATCGATGATCACTTCAAACTTATCAAGTGCCTCTTTACCAAGCGTTTTCTCAACGAATTTACACAGCTCAATAAAGTAATTTTCACTCTCTCTAGGGCCAGTTAAGATCACAGGTAAAGATTGTTTTTCGTTTTCAGGGTGCAGTAAAATACCTAAAAGATATAACAGCTCTTCTGCGGTACCCGCGCCACCTGGGAAAATAATAATGCCATGGGCTGTACGGATAAACGCCTCTAAACGTTTTTCGATATCAGGCAAAATCACTAATTCGTTTACAATTGGGTTAGGTGGCTCAGCGGCAATAATACTTGGTTCAGTTAAACCTAAATAACGATTATTAGTAATACGCTGTTTGGCATGGCCTATCGTCGCGCCTTTCATTGGGCCTTTCATTGCACCTGGGCCACAACCTGTACAAATGTTTAAGCCACGAAGCCCAAGCTCATAGCCAACTTGCTTGGTGTATTTGTATTCGACTTCGTTTATAGAGTGGCCACCCCAGCAAACTATCATGCTCGGATCGCTATTTACTCTTAGCGCACCTGCATTCCTGAGCATGTCAAACACCATATGAGTTATGGCTTTTTGCTCAGTTAAATCTTTTTCGTATTTTTGACAAATAAATAGAATATCGCGAATAACCGAGAAGATATGTTCATGAATACCGGTGATAATTTCGCCATCGACAAAGGCTGATTCGGGTGGGTTTTCAAGCTCAATTTTAATCCCGCGTTCGCGGCTCAATAAGCGAATATCGAAATTTTCGTATTTGTTGTAAATTTCAGAGCTTGAGTCAGTGTGGCTACCCACATTAAGAACCGCGAGCACACAGTTCCTAAATAATTTATAGCGCTCGCTGGTGGATGATTGTTCGAGTAGATCAACTTCTAGTTGCGATAGTAAATCCAGTACACCTGTAGGATTCAGTTGTTTTAACATAAGCACTCTCCTGGCTCGTCAATGAGCCTTTATCATTGTGTGTCAAAGACCTTACTAACAAGATGAGGCCTTTATTTGCTAATGCAAACTTTATTTCGTCCCTCGTTCTTGGCTTTGTATAGTGCTTCGTCTGCACGGTCAAAGGCAATCAGTGGGGTATCACCTTTTTTCAACTGGGTTGCGCCAGCAGAAATGGTGATTTCTACTTGCTTATCTTTGAATTTAAATGGAATACCCTGAATTGTCTTACGCAACTTTTCAAGTGGTGCTGCTGCACTTTCAAGTGACATACCACTCATTAGTAACACAAACTCTTCGCCACCGTAACGGGCAATAAAGTCTGATTTACGTATTGATTTTTGTAGTGCTTTAGCAATGACTTGTAATGTTTTGTCACCGGCACTGTGGCCATATTGGTCATTGATTGATTTAAAATGGTCTACATCAATTACTACAAATGTCACTGCCGACTCTTGTAGATCAAATAATTGAAACTCTTGATTAAACCGTTCATCAAACGCTGCGCGGTTGGGTAATTTTGTTAAATCATCGAGCAAACTTTTAAATCGCTGTTCATTTAAGCGTTGTTTATAAGTTGAAAGTTTAGCTTCTAAATGGCTAATACGGCTATTGATATCGTTAAAGCTAGCGAGCAAGTTTTCTCGCTCCGTTTGCTCTAGTTTTTCTTTGGCAATTAAATCATCACTTAAAGATTTAAGTTCTTCTTCTACTAATTCTTTAAGTGATGTTATTGAGGTAGCCTGTTGAGTTTGCGTATGAAGATTCTTAATTTTTGCTTCAATCTGTTTGTTCAGGGAATCGTATTCTGCGCTAATCGACTCTGAGTGTTTACTGGTTGAAACAATAGAGTGATGTAAATCTTCAATAGTTTGATTTAATGAGATTAAAAAGCTTTGTGCAGATTGACGCTCTTTACTCATATTACGCGTAATGATGGTGATAATACTCAGCGCAGAATCAAGTAAATCGTCAACACTGTCATTATGAGTGATTTTGCTTTTAATTATATTTATTTTCTCTGCACTTTCATCCTCGAGCACAAGCTCATTAGCAAGAGACAGCAGCTCAGACGCTAACTCAGGTTTGATTAATGCCTCGGCTTGACTACTTTTAGCGAGCTTTGCTTGAAGTGCTTGGTGATAAATAGTAACCAGCTTAGACAATAAAGGTATAAAGTCATGATTAGACTGTATATTATTCAATTCGTGGTCAAGCAGATAACGCAATGTTCGACGGGCATTATCAGGTAAACCTTGGACTTTTTGTAATTGTTTACCTGCATCAGTGATACTTTTGTTAAGCTCGCGTTGTTGAGCCATTTGCTTGGTTTCTTGTTGTTTTAGAAGACCAAGTACATCATCTATGAAAGGTGTTAGTAATTCAAAATTAACACCTTTTTTTAGTGCGTTTCTAAATTTGGCTAAACGGTTATCTAGCTCAATGTCTAGCCCTTTACAGCTGAGCGACAGTTTTGCCGCAAACTGTGAAAGCACTTCAACTTGATGTTTGCGTGCATCTTCGACCACTGTGCGTGCGTCGATAGCCTGCTTTAACTTTTTATTAAGAACATCATGCTGTTGCTGCACCTAGTAATACCGCCGTCAAGATTCAAATTTTCTATAGGGTAAGTTTACAACAAATTAATACGAAATGTAGGTTCCAAGTCAAAAACTTAGTTAATTTGTATATCAAACCTGTTGCAATGGCTGTTTATCGGTTTTTAATTCACATTTTTTCTCGCAATTGTTAGGCTTGTCCGCAATTTTAAAAGTAATAAAAAGAGTTGTTATGAAAAAGTTTTTGGCACTGTCAATTTTGGCAGCGTGCTCAAGCAGTGTGTTTGCAGATGTAAACTATTCACTGTCGATTACTGAGCCAGAGCATCATTTAGGTAATGTGAGTGTTGAGTTTCCTGAAACTGCACAAGCACATTTAGATGTTAAACTTCCCGCTTGGCGTACTGGTCGTTATGAAATTTTGAATCTTGCTAATGGCGTACGTTTTTTCGAAGCAAAAGATGATGACGGCAAGCCATTAAAGTGGGAAAAAATTGATCACAGCACGTGGCGTGTTCACCTAAACGAGCCAACTCAAGTCAATGTAGATTACCAAGTTTACGCTAACGAGCTAGGTAAACGCGCTCGTCATATTGATGACAGCCATGCATTTGTTGATGCATCTGGCTTTTTCATGTTTAGTGAATCATTCCGCCAAGACCCGGTAACCGTAAAATTAAACGTACCAAAACAATGGCGCTCAGTATCGGGTATGGAAAATGCGGGCTCTAAACACAGCTTTAAAGCCGCTGATTACGACATTTTAGTTGATTCACCAATCGAAAGTGGTATCAATGAGCTACACAAGTTCACCGTTGATGGCCGTGAATACGAATTAGTTATTTGGGGCGATGGCAACTACGACGTAGATCAAATGCTAACTGACCTTAAAAAGCTAGTGACAACTGGCAATGTAATTTGGGACGGTTACCCATATGAGCGCTATGTATTTATGGTCCATGCTACGTCTGGCGCCGGTGGCGCAACAGAGCATTTAAACTCTACTATTATCCAGCGCCCACGTGACCGTTTTGGTTCTCGTAAAGACTACCTTGCGTTTATCAGCACTGCAGCTCACGAATTTATTCATACTTGGAACGTTAAAGCATACCGTCCAAAAGGTATTGCTCCATACGATTACACCAATATTAACTACGCTAAAACATTATGGATTGCAGAGGGCTCAACCAGCTACTTTGAAGATCACTTAATGGTTCGCTCTGGAATTGAAACAACCGATGAGTTTTTCGGTACGTTAACGAAAACGATTAATCGTCACTTACAAACACCGGGTCGCGAAGTGCAAAGCGCAACCGAAACCAGTTTTGATAAGTGGATCAACCAAGGCGGTGACCACGCTCGCAACTACAGCACCAATATCTATTTAGAAGGTTCATTGATCTCAATGGCGCTTGATATTGATTTACTTGAAAAAAGCGATGGCAAAATCAGTTACCGCGATGTTCACCGTGAACTGTACAACAAGCATCGTTTACCTGATGGTTTTACGCCTGATGATGTTAAAGCGATTTTAAAAGAACTTACAGGTCGTGATTACAGTGCTTGGTGGCAAGCGAATGTGGATGAGCCAGCAGCTATCGACTTTGATTCGCTACTTGAAAAAGTGGGCTTAGGTTTAATTCGCCCTGAAGATGCTAAATCAGTACCTAGTATTGACTCGTTTGCTAAAAACAGCGGTGAGTTATTAACCCTAACTCATGTTCGTCGTGGTGGCGCTGCATGGCAAGCAGGCTTAACTACAGATGATAAAATCGTTGCGTTTAACAAAAAGCATGTTGGTAAAGACTTAACAGCCAGCCTTGAAACGTTTAAAGCAGGCGACACAGTGACTGTTGATTTTATTAGACGTGATGCACTGCAAAGCACAAAGCTAACACTGAGCGAAGACTTTGATAAAGAGAAAAAGGTAAAAGCATTAAAAGATGCAACACCAGCTCAAATGGCACTGTTTAAAGCGTGGATGGGCGTTGACCATCCAAACCTAGCAAAATAGTTAATGATCTTTAATTGGTAAGAGAGGAGCTGCGGCTCCTTTCTTTTTATTCGGCGTTTGTTGCGCCTTGATAAACTGCTTAGTGTATTTTGCATTTAGCAGTGCACTATTAAGTTGCTGCTTTTTACGTCGCCAAAACGACTTTTTAACTTTGTCTGATCTATCACGAATATCGCTTTGTGAATTATCAGGTTGTGATACCGGGTAGGGCAGTAAAGAGTATCCATATACGCCAGTTTCCCAAACGTGCTGTAAATCGCAGTCGACAGGGCGGCCAAATGAAGCAGTGGCTTTTAATAGCGCTTTTGCACCAGCTAAACTAACAGCCGTTGCACAGCAGCCAGACATAAGCTTTTTATGAATGACTAAATGCTGCTCATCAGCGAGGGGTTTTGTAAAGGCAATTTCCCGATTTCGGTCTTTATAAGCGGCCAATTTTATTAGCTGCCAAGGCTGTTTTAATGTATTAATGTTTTCAATTGCACTGTGAATAGAGCGGTCGAGAACAAAGTCATCTTCTAAAATAATGGCGTAATCTAACTGCCTATCGACCATGGTTTGCCATGCTTTTCTGTGACTCAGGTAACAGCCAATTTCACCTTTACTCAATGGTTTATGGTATTTTTTTAGATTTAAATCAGCATTATAATGCTCAGCAATCGCTGTATCGGACAGCTCTCTACCATCAATTGCATCAATACGTTCAAATGTTAAACCTTGCGCGTTGAGTTCATTGCTCACACGGTGTAATCGTTCTGTAGAGCTTGCTAAGTTAATTACAAAAATAGCGGTCATTATTGTTACCTGATGGGTCAGTTTGAATCAGGCTAACAAGCTTTAATGACGCTTGGGTGTCAGAACTATTTCGCTTTTATGTCAGGGCGAGGAGTATTTAAAATCGCTTGCTTTTCTTGTTCGGATAAAATGATCCAATCAAAAATTTCATCATTACTGCGACCACAGCCAGTGCAATAGCCATTGAGGCGATGACATTGACCGATGCAATCTGTTTTAAATTCGCTGGTTGGTTTTTTTGAATGTGCCATAGAGATACGAAGGCTAATGTCTATTAGCCTTCCTAAGTGTATTACTTACCTTCAACAGGCTTACCAATTTCAAGGGTAGTAGACCAAGGCTGTTTACGCGATAGAGTTTTACCCGAATGAATTGAGATAACAGGGGTATTTTCGTCAAGTACAAAGGTTGTGCGTAACGATTCAGCTGACTCTTTTTGTGTTTGATGCCAATTATTTCCTGCTAAACAAGCTTGGGTAAAATTAACCGCACGGGTGTGATCGGCGACAGCTTGCTGCTGTTGCTCATAGTTGCCTACACAGCGGTAGGTAACATTGTCTTTATCAAGCGCCGTGATTTGACAGTTATCGGCAATTAGGTTGTATTTTGCTGTCCATGTTTCCATGTACTTAGTATTTACACGGCTACGTTTTAAGCCTTCAAAGCGGTTGTCGTAAGCACCTAATAGGGCATTGATTTTCTCGCAAGGGGTTAAGTTATCAATGGCTGCTTGTTGTTCAGTTGTCAGTCCTGTACAACCTGTTAATACAAGGCCAGTTAGTAAGGCGGCGAGTGGCTTTTTCATATCAGGCTATCCTTTTAAATAGCAGTTCCTTAAACGTTTCCTAAAGGATACCTAAGCCCTTGTAAAAATGCTAATAAAGATTGGTGATTACAATTTAAAATGCCCTCGCAAAGGAAGGCATTTTAGTTGCGTATATTAATAAAAGCGTAAGCTTACATCTTAGTTTTACCAGCAATGTTGGTTACTTTTACTGAGCCAGAACCATCACTTAGTAACTCAAAGTTTGCCGCAGTATCAACGCGAATGCTTCCCGAACCATCTGAAACGACAACATCACCCGAAATATCATTTAAGTCGATACCACCAGAGCCATCGTGTACTTCAATATTGCCCAGTGCGTTTGCAACATCAATATTGCCAGAGCCATCATGAATTTTAATATCACGGCTAACATTACGAACATCTATGCTGCCTGAACCATCATTGATTTCTAATGTGCCTTCAATGTCATTTGCGGTAATTGAACCAGAACCATCGTTTATAACGGTATTCGCAACTTTGCTAATGATAATTTCACCTGAGCCATCGTGCACATCGACATTAAATGAGCGAGGGATCGCAACGGTTAAATCAATGCGAGTTTGCTTGTTGGTATGATATTCACATTGACCTGCACTTAGCGCTGCACTCTTACCTTTAGCTTCAAGCGTTAAGCAATATTCATCATGTGGCTGCTCTTGATAAATCTCGGCTTTAACGGTCACTTGATCACTGTCACTACCGGTAATGTGTAAAAAACCTGAGCCCGCTTCTACTTTTAAAGCACTTAATGATGCTGCATCTAGCGTTAGGTTTTTAGTTGCTTGTAGAGGCATATCACCCCAAGCAAATGTTTGTGCTGATAATAAGCCTGCGGCAATTAGTGAAAGCGTTTTTACTGTACTTAACATGGTTCTTCCCTTTCATATGTGTGGTGTTATTAGCTTAGTCGCAAGTGCTGATAAAAAAGGTTTAAAGGCTTTAAAAAATTTTTACACAAATAGAAAAAAAGTTGCGTAGACAACAGGAGCTTCGGACTCTAAATTCATTTTGTTTATTAACAATGAACCTATTTTGTTGGGTTATTTGTCGCTCAAGGAGCGAATACTGCCGTAAAAATATACCATTATTTTTTTCTTTTGCTAATTTAAACTCTTTGGTCTTCAAGGAGTAATAATGAAAAAAATAACCTTCCTAAGCGCGTTATTGAGCACCAGCTTTTTTGTTTGTAGCGAAGAAACAGATACAACTTTAAACGCTTATGCCGCTGGGTACGTCGCCAACTTTACCTGTAGTGCCACCTTTAACGCGGGCAAAAGCAAAGATCAAATCGATATTGATGAACTAACCGGTATTTACCCTTTAATTGCAGATACTGTAAAAACATTGAAAGCGAACATTGATAACGAGCATAAACGAGTCATTGTTGATTACGATAAAGATAAGCAACGCATATCGGTGTGGCGTCCTCGTTTAGGTTGTGTTGATTTGCCAGTAGGGGCAAGCCTTAAAGCTACATCACTTGTGCAAGCGCCGTTCAAAGAAAACTTAGCCGACCAAAAGGATGACGGTAAGCCTTGGCTAACGCTAAATGGTGTTAATAAAGCAACGAGTAATAAGGCGCTTGATGAGGTTATTGCTCAGGCTTTTACTAGTCATTATGGTGAAGGCGCACGCACTTCAGCTATTTTAATAGCAAGCCCTCAGGCGGTTTTAGCAGAGCAATATAAAGCAGGCTTTACCCCAGAAACCGCACAGCGTACTTGGTCTGTTGCAAAAAGTATTGGCGCGAGCATCATTGGTGTTGCGGTACAGCAAAAGCGACTTGATGTTACTAAGCCTGCGGGGCTTGAAAGCTGGTCTCACCCGCTTGACCCACGTGGCGAAATTACCCTTGAAAACTTGCTTCACATGGCATCAGGCTTAGACAGTAATAAAGCGGGCAACCGGACAGACCGTGTGTATATGGGCGGCGGTTTAGTGTCTGATACTGCAACGCATACCGCATTAGAAGTAAAGCCAGGTAGCCGCTGGAAATACGCGAATAACGACACCATGTTAGCGCTACGCACCTTACGAGAAACGTTCAACGATGAGGCGAGCTATTTGCGTTATCCGTATGACAATTTACTCGATAAAATCGGAATGCAGCACACATTTTTAGAGTCAGATTGGCAAAGTGACTTTATTTTGTCATCGCAAGTGTGGACTACTTCAAGGGATCTTGCTCGCTTAGGGCTATTACACTTGAACAATGGTCGCTGGCAAGGGGAGCAAATATTACCAAAAGACTGGTTAAGTTATATTAGTGAACCAGCCCCTGCTCAACCCCAAGAAACGGCACCGGGATACGGCGCACAGTGGTGGCTTTATAACGAACGTTTCCCTGAATTACCAAACGATACTATTGCTGCGCGAGGCAACCGTGGTCAATATTTGGTGATTATTCCAAGCGAGCAGCTAGTTATTGTTAGGCGAGGGTATGACCTTGCGGGTCTTAAAGGCTTTAGTGAACATGACTTTACTCGTGATGTTCTAAAAGCTCTGGGTAGATAAAATTGGATTTAAGAAACACTAAAAAGATGCACCTGAAAAGGTGCATCTTAATCAATTTCAATTACTTATGGCGGCCTTGTAAACAGCTCACCACATCAGCCAATGATAAACCTTGGCGCTGTAATAACACGGTTAAGTGATACAGTAAGTCTGCCGATTCATTGGTTAATTCATCGTTATCATGTTTCATGGCTGCAAGGGCAACTTCGACACCTTCTTCACCTACTTTTTGGCAACTACGGCTTAAGTCTTTTGCAAATAAAGACGCAGTGTAGCTTTTGCTTGGATCATCGTCTTTACGCGAGACAATCACTTGTTCAAGCTCAGCTAAAAACGACAAGCTAGGTTTAGCATCATCGCCGAAGCAGCTTTGTGTACCTAAGTGGCATGTTGGCCCAAGTGGGTTTGCCAGTACTAATAGTGAGTCGTAATCACAATCGGTGTGTACAGAAACTACTTCAAGGTAGTTTTCTGATGTTTCGCCTTTCGTCCATAAGCGCTCTTTAGAACGCGAGTAAAAGGTTACTTTTTGTTTGTCGAAAGTGGCAGCTAATGCGTCTTGATTCATAAAGCCTTGCATTAAAATCACCCCAGAGCGTGCGTCTTGCACGATAGCTGGGATCAATTCGCTTTTGGCAAAGTCGACTTGAGAAAGAGTGTCTTTGGTTAATTGCATAGTCTTGCCGCTACATTATTATCGATTAAAAATTGTTTTAGTTCGCCAATATCAATGACGTTCTTGTGAAATACGCTGGCAGCGAGCGCGCCATCAACTTGGCTTTGCTGAAATACATCAACAAAGTCTTGCATCGTCCCTGCGCCACCCGAAGCAATCAGTGGAATATCGCACAGTGCACGCATTTTTGATAGCTGAACATTGTCGTAGCCTTTACGCACGCCGTCTTGGTTCATGCAATTCAGCACGATTTCACCAGCACCTAGGTCTTGCACACGCTTAACCCATTCTTCGGTTTTATAGCGAGTACGGCTTGATGCATTTGGGTCGCCAGTTAGCTGGTAGACTAAATACTCGCCAGTGTTTTCATCATAAAAGCTATCTATTCCCACAACCACGCACTGTTTACCAAACTCATCGTGTAACTCTTTGATAAGCTCAGGGCGCGCGATAGCAGGGCTGTTAATACTGATTTTATCTGCACCACGTTCTAAAACACGTGCTGCATCGGCAACAGATTTAATACCGCCAGCCACACAAAATGGAATATCAATGTGGCGTGCAATGTTCTCTACCCAATTGACATCAAGTAGGCGTTTTTCGACGCTGGCACTGATTTCATAAAACACCAGTTCATCCGCACCAGCATCGCTGTAAGCCTTGGCAAGCGTTAAAATATCACCAACTACTTCATGGCCTTTAAATTTAACGCCTTTAACAACTTGGCCGTCTTTTACATCTAAACAAGGGATTATGCGTTTTGATAACATGCTAACGCCTCCTCAACATTAAAGGCACCATCGAGCAATGATTTACCTAATATAACACCGCCAACGCCTAGTTTTTTCAGCTTTGCGATATCATCAAGAGAGCTTACACCGCCTGATGCTTGAACTTTAATCTCGCTGTTGTGGTTGGTTAAATCTTCATAAAGTGCAAACGAAGGGCCGGTCATGGTGCCGTCTTTACTGATGTCAGTACACAGAAAATCAACCACACCAAGTGCCACGTAAAAATCAACAAGTTCGAACAAGCCAAACTCAGATTCACTTAACCAACCATGTGTTGCTGGTGCCCAGCCGTTGTCAGTTTTATTAACATCTAGTGCGATAACAAAGTGTTCGCTGCCAAATTTTTCAATCCACGCCTGCACTTGCTCACGCTTTTCAACGGCCATTGAGCCTATTACAACTTGGTTAGCACCGGCTTCAAGCCAGTCAGCAACATCTTGCTCAGAGCGAATACCGCCGCCCACTTGATAAGGTACATTAAGCGCTTTGGTTGCGGCTTGAATATGCTGCCATTGTTTTTTATTTGGATCGCGCGCGCCTTCTAAATCAACTAGGTGCAGTTTGCCTGCGCCGCTGCTTGCGTACTCTTGTAAGCGTGCGCCAAGTTCGTAAGGGTAAAATTGTGCTGTATCATACTTACCTTGGTATAAGCGCACAATTTGGTTTTGTAATACATCGAGTGCTGGAATAATCACGTTTATTTCTCTTATTTTTTGCTGCGCTTACAGCTGCCAATCTAAAAAGTTTTGTAAAAGTCGTGTGCCTACTTTGGCGCTTCGCTCTGGGTGGAACTGCATGCCTGCGTAGTTATCTTTGGCAACAATTGCTGAAAAAGCTTGCCCGTATTCACCGCTTACTAGGGTTGCATCGTTCACTGTGTGAGCAAAGCTATGCACAAAGTACACTTGATCCTGCGCCGATAACCCTTTGGTAAGGGCATGCTCTTTTAGTACGCTTAGGTCGTTCCACCCCATGTGTGGAGAAGTTAATGTACCCACATCTAAGTGCTTAACAACACCCGGAATTTTGCCAAGGCAATCGACATTGCCTTCTTCTGTGCTATCACAAAGTAATTGCATGCCTAAACAAATTCCCATCAGCGGGCGTTGATATTCATCAATTGCTTGCTGCCAACCACCGTCTTTTAAGCGTTTCATTGCAACGGAAGCATGGCCTACACCAGGTAAAATCGCACGTTCAAAGCCTTTTAGTTGTTCAGGTGAGGTGATCACCTCTGGCTTTTCACCTAAGCGTTCAAAGGCAAAGCGAACAGAGTTAATGTTGGCACAACCGGTATTAATTATGGCAATCATAAACACCCCTTAGAGCTGGCGGTTTGTTGCGAAGCATCTTTTGCAATCGCAGCACGAAGTGCTCTTGCAAACGCTTTAAATAGGCCTTCAACTTGGTGGTGACAGTTACCGTCGCTAACCGACAGAATTAGGCTCATGGCGGCATTATCACTTAAGCTTTTAAAGAAGTGCTCAACCATTTGTACATCTAAGTCGCCCACTTTTTCACGGCTAAAATCAGCATTTAATACAAATGAGGCGCGGCCTGATAAATCAATTTGCGCTTCTGCTTTACATTCATCCATAGGTAATGCAAAACCATAGCGACCAATTTGCGTTTTTGTACCTAGGGCTTGTTTAAGGGCTAGGCCAAGCGCAATACCGATATCTTCAACAAGGTGATGCTCGTCAATGTGTAAGTCGCCAGTGGCTTGAATATTAAGTCCGATATTGGCATGAGTGCGAATTTGGTCAAGCATGTGATCGAAAAAGCCAAGACCAGTGCTAATTTCGCCATTTTTTGTTTGGTCTAAATTAATTTGCACATCGATTTGCGTTTCTTTGGTGTTGCGAGTGACACGGCCTTCACGGTTCGCGGTTGTCAGTTTAGTGACAATGGCATCCCAGCTGCCGTCATACAAAATACCTTCACAACATAAGTTATTGGCAAGTCCAATATCAGTTTGGCGGTCGCCAATCACAAATGAGCGTGCTAAATCGACTTTACCTGACCGCATAAGCTCTGTAAGTAAGCCGGTTTTTGGTTTACGGCATTCACAATTTTGCTCATCAAAGTGAGGGCAAATCAGAACTTCATCAAATTTAATCCCTTGGCTGTTTAAGATATTCATCATCTTGTCTTGAGCAATATCAAAATCAGCTGTCGGGAAGCTATCAGTGCCTAAACCATCTTGGTTTGAAACCATCACAAGGCGGTAACCTGCCGCTTGAAGTTGTAACAGAGCAGGGATCACATTTGGCAAAAAAACTAATTTTTCGAGGCTATCAACCTGTTTGTCGGTGATAGGCTCTTCGATAATCGTGCCATCGCGGTCAATAAATAAATACGGGTTGCTCATGATAATTCCTGTTCTACTGTATTGCTGGTCAGTGATAAGCCATCTAACCAAATTTTTACTTGTTCTAGTTCTTGCTCGTTACCGATAGAAATTCGTAACCAATCATTTTCGCCATATAAGGTGAAGGCACGCATCACAAGCCCTTGCTCTAGTGCGATATTAAATGATTGTTTGTCTTTTAATTTTAAGGTGACAAAGTTACCTTCACCGCTCAGGACTTTGATAACGGCTGGTGACTGCTCAAGCCAGCTTTTCAGTTTGCCTTTTAAGCTATTTAGAATAGTCACCTGACGGCGCATTGAAACGATGTTGTCACTACTTAATGCATCTGCTGCAATGCTAGCAACCACCGTTGATACAGGATAAGGCGCAATCACTTTACGAATAGGCGCAAGTAATTCGCTGTTGGCTAAAGTGAAGCCTGTTCTTAAACCCGCAAGTGCAAATGCTTTTGATAAGGTTCTAAGTACCACAAGGTTACTAAACTCGTTGATCAGGCTTGCTGCTGTTTGTTCAGGGCAAAATTCTATATAAGCTTCATCCACCACCACAATCGCTTTACCCGCAAGTTGTTGGGTGATTTTTCTGATTTTGTCTAGGTTTGTCATGCTGCCGGTAGGGTTATTTGGATTACAAATAAACACCAGCTTTGAATCAGCAACCGCAGTGACAATCTCATCAACGGTGCCTTTTAATAACAGCTCTTGAGTTAAACCGTTAATCGCAATGTTGTGGGTATCAGCAGTGACTTTGTACATGCCGTAAGTTGGCAAAAAGAGTGCAATGCTATCTTTAGCAGGGCTACAAAAAGTACGTACTAATAGCTCAATACCTTCGTCAGCGCCACGAGTCATCAGTACTTGCTCTGGCTCTAAATTAGCATAGCAAGCGTAACGAGTGATCACTTGCTGAGGCTGCGGATCAGGGTAGCGATTTAAATCAGTTAAATTGATATTTGGCGTACGTGAATACGGGCTTTCATTGGCATTTAACCACGTTGTGCCTGTTAGTTTTTCACTTTTCGCTGAACTATAGGCTGTAAGCGCTGCAATGTTATCTGGCAACAGCGTTGTTATTTTTGAATTATCGCTCATTGTTCATAGCCTCAAGACGAATTGAAACAGCATTAGCGTGAGCATCAAGCCCCTCTGCTGCGGCCAAAGGTAAAATTGCTTTAGATAATTCACGTAAACCATTTTTGCTGATGGTTTGTACTGTGTAAGTTCTAAAGAAGTCCAGTAAGTTTAAGCTCGAATAGGTCGCACTGTAACCATACGTTGGTAGTACGTGATTCGTGCCAGACGCATAGTCACCGGCAGACTCTGGGGTGTAATCGCCTACAAATACTGAGCCAGCATTTCTCACTAAGTTTAAATAAGGCTGCGCATCAGCAAGTTGTAAAATAAGGTGCTCAGGACCATATTGAGCAGACACCGCAAAGGCTTGCTCAACCGAGTCCACTAATATCAAGCTTGAGTTTGCAAGCGCTTGCTCGGCAGTGTCTTTACGACTTAATTTTGCTAGCTGCTCAGTTAAAGCTTGCTGTGTTTTTTCAATAATACGTTCGCTGTTACACAGTAAAATAACCTGCGAATCGGCACCGTGCTCTGCTTGCGATAATAAATCTGCCGCAATAAACTCTGGGTTTGCACGCTCATCTGCAATCACTAACACTTCAGAAGGGCCCGCAGGCATATCAATCGCCATGCCCGGAATGGTTTGCGCAACAAGTTGTTTTGCCATGGTGACAAAGCTATTTCCCGGGCCAAAAATTTTGTTCACTTTAGGCACTGACTCTGTGCCGTATGCCATTGCTGCAATCGCTCCGGCGCCACCACTTTCTACAATGGTTTTAATACCACATAGTTTTGCAGCATATAAAATGGCAGGGTTGATGGTTTCATCGGCTTTTACAGGTGTAGTAAGCACAACAGTTTGTGCACCGCTTAATTGTGCAAGCACTCCTTGCATGATCACTGATGATGGCAATGGTGCACTGCCACCTGGCACGTAAATACCCACCGCTTCAATGGCTTGATATTTAAGTTCACATAACACACCAGGTTGCGTTGTTAACTTAATGTCTTTAGGTAATTGTGCTTGGTGAAAGCGTTTTACATTAGCATAGGCCGTTTCGATGGCGGCTTTTAACTCGTTTGATAATAACTGCTCAGCTTGATTAATTTCTTCAACTGGCACTAATAAACGTGGTGTCTTGCGCTTATCAAACTCTTTAGCCATCTTTAACAACGCAGCGTCACCTTCGGTTTTAACTGCATTTAAGATGTCGATGCAAATTGCTTCGACCTCTTTACTTGCAGTAACAGCAGGGCGGGTGAGTACCGCCTGCTGTGCTTGTTGATTTTCCTCATTCCAGCGAAACATGGATTATTACTCCATCATTTTTTCAATTGGCATAACAAGGATTGAGTTAGCACCCAGTGCTTTTAACTGTTCCATTGTTTCCCAAAATAGAGTTTCGCTGCTAACCATGTGCAGTGCTACGTAATCGTCGCTACCAGCAAGTGCTAACAATGTTGGCTGGCCAGTACCTGGTAGTAAATCGCACACTTCATCAAGCTTTGCTTTTGGTGCGTGTAACATAATGTATTTACTTTCTTTAGCTTGACGAACACCACGTAGACGCGGCATTAGCGTATTGATTAAATCAAGTTTACTTTGGTCTTTAAGGTCTTTGTTTTGAATTAAACATGCGTTTGATTCTAAGATGGTCTCGCCTTGCATTAGGCCGTTTGCTTCTAATGTTGCACCAGTAGACACTAAATCACAGATTGCATCAGCTAAACCTGCACGCGGGGCTACTTCAACAGAACCCGTTAACATTACCGTGCTTGCGTTAATGCCTTCGCGTTTTAGGTACTGGCTCAAGATTTCTGGGTAGGTAGTGGCAATGCGTTTACCTTCAAACCAGCTTTTATCTTGCGGACCAAGTTCTTGTGGCCATGCAAGTGCTAGGCGGCAGTAACCGAAATCAAGTTTAGAAAGTTTATTTACTTCGAATGCTGCGCCTTGGCGTTCGCGTTCGGCTTGTACTTCAACAAGTACGTTTTCGCCAACGATACCTAGGTCACACACACCGTCCATTACTAGGCCCGGAATATCGTCATCGCGTACACGAAGTACATCAATTGGCATGTTGGTAGAGTGTGCGATTAAACGTTGTTCACGAAGGTTTAATTTAACGCCTAATTGCTTAAGTAATTCTTGGCAGTCTTTTGATAAGCGGCCACCTTTTTGGATGGCGATTCGTAAACGATTGGTATTGCTCATTATTTATTTTCCTTTAATTCAAAAACTAAAAACCCCGAGGGAACCTCAGGGCGAAAATAAATAATTTGGTTGATTGCTCGCCAGAGGTTCCTTTTAGGAATAACCTCTCAGCGAAAAACCTGACAGGCTATTCCGGTGAATGATGGTGATGATGGATAGTTGTCAGATTGAAACGCATAATTTTTCCTGTATTGCACTCGTTTATGTAAACCAGTGCGTATATCTGTTTAAATAATTTACGTATATAGATAAACATGCTTTGCTAATCTTTGGCAAGCATTTTTTTTCTAAATTAAAGTATATGCTATAACTGCCGATAATAAATGGAGTGATAGGAGGTACAAATGGATATCATGATCCCCTTTTTAGGTCGCATAACGCGCTTACAGTTGGAGAGTAAAGGCGCGTTTCATATTGCGGGCGTAAAAGACGCGAACGTGCAGCGAATTGAACTCGAAAAACGGCAAAAACGTGAAATTGAACGACGTAAAAAAGCTGCTGAAAATGGCGATAAAAACAGTAAAAATGCTATTGAAGAAGATGAAGAGGGTAATAAGCACCTAGATACCTGGGCTTAAACGAAAGCCAAATTTTTCTGCAACAGTTGCGCAATTTCTGCTAACGTTTAAGTAAGTTCATTTATATTTTACAGGGCAGATTAATGGATAAACCTGCAGTGCCATTGAATGAGCAAGCTCGCCTTGACGAATTGCGTTCGCTTGAAATATTAGATACGCAAAGAGAACCTGTTTTCGACAGAATCACACGCCTTGCTCAGCAATTCTTTTCAGTGCCAATTTGCATCATAAGTTTAGTTGATGAGCAACGTCAGTGGTTTAAGTCTTGTGTTGGTTTAAATGTCACTGAAACTGCCCGAGATATCTCTTTTTGTGGCCATGCAATCCTACAAGACGAACCTTTTGTGATTAATGATGCGTTGAAAGACAAAAGGTTTGCAGATAATCCGCTAGTAGTTGGAGAGCCACATATTCGCTTTTATGCGGGATGCCCAATCATCCTTAAATCAGGTAATTGTATTGGAACACTGTGTATTATTGACTATAAACCACGCACATTGAGTAATAAAAATCTTCAAGCGCTGAAAGATTTTGCTGCAATTATTGAGCGTGAATTTTCCATATTGCAACTTGCTACAATGGACGAATTGACCTTGCTCCCTAATCGTCGAGGTTTTACAAGCACTGCTGAGCATTATTTAGATTTGTGTATTAGGCAGCAATTAAATGCCAAATTGGTATTTATAGATTTAGATAACTTCAAATACATTAATGATAACTTTGGGCATTCTGCTGGTGATAGAGTTCTGAAAGAATTTGCATCATTACTAAAAGAATACTGCCGAAAAGCAGACTTATATGCACGTTTGAGTGGGGATGAGTTCGTGATTCTGTTTACTGATTTAAACACCTCAGAATGCGAAACAATCATGCAACGTCTACTGCAGTCATTTTGTAATTTACCTTCGAGTTTTACAGGTCAAAGCATATTGAGTTTTTCTTATGGAATTGCTGATTTTTCGGGCCAGCAACCCTGTTCACTTGCAAAGCTATTAGCTGTTGCTGATAGTAGAATGTATAACGCAAAGGTACAAAAAAAGGCTCAATTATGAGCCTTTTTAATGACTAATGGCATACTCACTGTTGCGTTTTAGCAGATTGAATACTGCTTTGGATCAATGGTGAGATTGTTAAGCCTTGTACAATAATCGAAAAAATCACAACTACATAAGTCACTATTACTATTAGGTCATGCAAGTCAGACCCTGCAATCATCACTTGATCACGAGGTATAGCTGCAGCCATTGCTAGTGCTAATCCACCACGCAGGCCGCCCCAAGTTAAGATTTTTACCGAGTGTTTATCGTATTGACGATACTTTTTAAAGAATACAAATGGCGCACCTACACTTATAAAACGCGCTAATAACACCACAGGCACCATGAGTAGACCTAAACCGATTTCTTCAAAGGTAATAGGCATAGTCACGATGAGCATACCGATGATCAAAAACAGCAAGGCGTTTAAAAAACTATCGGTGGCATGCCAAAAGTCTTTTACATAACGGGTATCTTCAGGCCCTGTGCGCTCTGTTGCCTTTGAGCGGGTAATATTGCCAAGCAAAATACCACTGGTAACCATGGCAAGTGCGCCCGATATTTCCCATATATTTGCCGCAGCAAAACCAGCGGTTGGGATGGTCAAAGTTAGAAGTAACCGAATATTCACATCGCGGCTATTGATGATCAAAAAGTGCCCAACCAATGCAATGACTAAACCAAACACAATACCGCCAATGGCATCCACTAAGAACAGTTCGGCAACATCAGCAAAAGTGGCTTCGGTGCCATAAAAGGCCACTGAAAATATGGTGGTGAATATGACTAAGCCAATACCATCATTAAACAAAGACTCACCTTCAACTTGCACAGAAATTCCTTCTGGGGCTCGCATTTGTTTAATAATGGCTAACACGGCAATCGGATCGGTTGGGCTTATTAATGCTCCAAATAGCAAGCAATAAATAAACGGCACTGGCCAGCCAACAAAGGCAAATAAGTAATAACTTAAATAACCGACTATGACCGTGGAGGTTATGGTTGAAAATAGCACTAATGCAGTTATCTCCCATCGTTGTTTACGAAGGGCTGCCAAGTTGATTTCCAATGCCCCTGCGAATAGCAAAAACCCAAGCATGCCTTTTAATAGCAACTGATTAAAGTTGATACTAGAAACAATCTGAGTTATTTCGAGGGCCGTTGTATCACCAAGCATTTTAACGGCAAGAATAAGTAGCAAAGAAATAACAACAGAGCCAGTTGTTATAGCAATCGTGGTTTGCATTTTGAGGATATATTGATTAGCAAAAGCAATAAAAATAGCTAATGCTGAAAGAAAACAAATGAGGTACCAAGCATTCATTGTTTGACCTTAAATATTTTTATAACAAGACGCAGAAAGCTGTCACTTTCTGGCCGCATATAGTACGCCTCTAATATAGGTATGTCACAGTGTTTATGCGATTTTTATGACTTTTTAGAGTAAAAATACTTGATGCTGATTGCATATGTATAATTGCTGTTAAAAATGTCTAAAAAGAGACATAAAAAGCCCTGCAAAATATGTAGCATTGATAAGTTTAGTTAGGTCAATTTGTTGAACTGGGCAGATTCTTGACTGGTATTTATAGACCTGATTGGATAAGGGATCACAATGCCTTCTTCGGCGTAACGTTTATGGAGTGCTTTTATAAACGCTGATTTAACCCAAAATCGGTTGAAGTACTCTTTTGCTCTTAGCATCACCGTAAAATTAATACTTGATTGATCAAAGGTGTGAAACACCACAAAAGTATCGTAGTCATCAACACCCCATTGATGACTTTTTAAAATCTGTCTGGCAACATCCAAAGTCACTTGCTCAACTTTTTCAAGATCTGAGCCATAATGAACACCCACCTCAACGGGGACGCTGAGTTCTTTTTCGGGATAAAAGTAATTAATGATGCGTGATTTAGACAGCTGACTATTTGGGATGACTATCATGTTATTCGGCAACATTTTTACCCATGTAGAGCGCCAACCAATTTTTTCAACAAAACCTTGGTCGCCACTTTCAAGTTCTATAAAGTCGCCAACCCGAATAGGTTTATCAATCACCAACTGAACGCCTGAAAAGAAGTTTTCAAGTGTAGGTTGCAAAGCCAAAGCAACAGCAAGTGAGGTAATGCCCAAAGAGGCAATAATCGGAGTGATTGAAATCCCTAACGTGCCCAATAACACCAATAAGCCAATACAGACTATGGCGCAGCGGATCAAGCCTTTAATGATGCTATGACTATTCGAAACCACCACTGAACGGGCACTGTAATAATCAACGGTGCCAAATAAGAAATGGTCTAAAAATAACACTAAGGCAAAAATACAAATGGCTTTAGCGGTGGCTGCAATAGGTAAGGGGTGTTCGGCCATAAAGCCGGTGATGTTTAATAACTGACCAAAAATGATCACAAGCACCATCATTGTGCACAAGGTCAATGGCGTAGAAAGTGAGTTAACCAGCAAGGTATCGAACACAAAATCAGTTCGTTGGGTCCATTTTTTTAGGCAATAGATAATTACAAACTTTAATAAAAACAGGGTTATGGCGGCTAGTACAGTGCCGCCAATGACGACCAGCCAAGGCTCATTTAGCCATTCATTTTGTATTAGTTCAGTAATCATACTTAGTCCTTAAACCCTAGATACTTGCGATAGCTGCAAGTTATGTACCTAGGCTTTTTGGTTAATAGCTGAATTTTTAGCGGTGAATCACAAATGGTAAGGTGAGCAAAATAAATACAAATAAAAGGTACAAATGTTTATTAAATGTTATCTTTTTGTATCAATAAATTTACATTAAAGTTGTATTTGTTAACATTTAATAAACCTGAAAATTCTTATCTTGCTGTTAATTATAGTGTTTTAAATTAGAGCTAATACTTTACTTGTAAATTTTTTGTTTCATTTTCAATTTCGCTCCATTCAATCTAGGCTGGTCACTAATCGGGAACAGTGCAGTCCGGTTACTAGGAAAATATTAAATACATAACAATCTAACGGAGCGTAAACGTGAATTTATCTAAAATCACATTAGCAACTCTTGCTGCTTTTGCTTTGACTCAAGCAACAAGTGCAGTAGCTGCGAACAAGAAATACCTAAACGAACAAACAGGGATTAACCAAGCTTTGCAAACCAATGCGTCATCGGTATTGAGTGCAAATCCTAATCAGTTAGTTGGTTTAGGTGCAGGGAATGATTTAGTTGTATTAAAAGAAATCAAAACCAGTAACGGCAACACCACTCGTCGTTATCAACAGATGTATCAAGGTCTACCTGTCATTGGCGATACGGTTAGCCTTACATTTGATGGTAATGGCCAATTAAAACGTGCACATGGTGCTGCGGTATATGATATTGCCGCCGACATCGATTCTGTCTCTCCGGCTCTTAACAAGAAAAAAGCAATGGCGAAAGGTCTTGCTAACTCACCTGCTGCAATTAAATCAGTTGGGTTAAAAAAGCATAATGAACAATCGCGTTTAGCTATTTGGCTAGATGAAGATAGTGTTGCACACCTAGTGTATGAAGTATCTTATGTGACTTATGGTGATAACCCATCTCGTCCGTATCAAATTATTGATGCCAACAGCGGTGAAGTCTTATTCAGCTTCGATAACTTACAACATGCTAGTGCAACAGGCCCAGGTGGTAACTTAAAAACCGGTAAATACATTTACGGTACTGACTTTGATAGCCTAGATGTAACCCAGTCTGGCAACACTTGTACGATGAATAACGCTAACGTAAAAACCATTAACTTAAATGGAAGTACGAGTGGTTCTACAGCATATTCGTTTACATGCCCTGAAAATACCTTTAAAGAAATTAACGGTGCGTACTCACCTTTAAATGATGCGCATTATTTCGGTAACGTTATTTTTAATATGTATAACGATTGGGTAGGCACAGCGCCATTAACTTTCCAATTGAAAATGCGCGTTCATTACGGCAATAACTACGAAAATGCGTTTTGGGATGGCAGTGCCATGACCTTTGGTGATGGTCAAAATACGTTTTATCCACTGGTAAGTCTTGATGTGTCAGCGCATGAAGTAAGCCATGGTTTTACTGAGCAAAACTCAGGGCTTATTTATTCTGGTAAATCCGGTGGTTTGAACGAAGCGTTCTCTGATATGGCAGGTGAAGCGGCTGAGTTTTACATGAAAGGCTCAAACGACTGGTTAGTAGGTCAGGAAATTTTCAAAGGTAACGGTGCATTACGTTACATGAATAACCCAACCCAAGATGGCAGCTCCATTGATCATCAAAACAGTTACTACTCAGGCATGGATGTGCACTACAGCTCAGGTGTATTCAACAAGGCATTTTATAACCTTGCAACCACACCAGGTTGGGATACGCAAAAGGCGTTCGTTGTGATGGCACGTGCTAATCAACTTTACTGGACAGCCAGCACAAACTGGGATTTAGCAGGTAACGGCGTAATGGATGCAGCCTGTGATTTAAGTTATGACCCAGCAGATGTACAAGCGGCACTTGCAGCGGTCGGTGTGACTTCAAGCTTAAGTGCGGGTAGTAGCTGTGGTACGACTGAGCCACCTCCGGGCGGTGATGAAGAACTAACCAATGGCGTTGCACGCACAGGGATCAGTGGTGCTGCTAAAGATCAAATGTTCTTTACTCTTGAGGTGCCAGCAGGTGCAACGAATTTACAATTCAATACAACTGGCGGAAGTGGTGATGCAGACCTTTACGTTATGTATGGCGCAAAACCAACACTGAGCAACTTTGATTGTAAAAGCACTTCATCTACCAGCACAGAAAGCTGCGCTATTAGTAATGTGCAAGCGGGTACTTACTACGTAATGGTAGAAGCGTGGAATCAAATTTCAGGTGTATCACTTACAGGTAGCTTTGATTCTGGCAGCGGTGGTGGTGTAACACCGATTAACCGCACTGAGTCTAACTTAAGTGTTGCTACAAATAGCTGGACTCGTTTCACGCAAGACCTAGATGCGGGTTATTCGTCACTTGATGTAACTATTTCTGGTGGGTCTGGTGATGCTGACTTGTATGTGAACTTTGGTTCGCAATCGACAACATCTAGCTATGATTGCCGCCCATATAAAAATGGCAATAGCGAAACTTGCACATTTACAAACCCACAAGCGGGTACTTGGTATATCGACCTTCGCGGCTACAGCGCTGCAAGTGGTGTAACACTCACCATTTCGGCTAACTAGCCACCCTTTTAGGGAGCTTCGGCTCCCTTTTTTATTAATACAAATAATAAAAGGATTGATTATGACAACCCGCCTAACACAGTGCCTAGTGGGCTTTGCAATATTGTCACTGAGCCAATTAAGTTATGCAGCGCAAGATGAAACAATTTGGGTCACCATTGATGCCCTTGCTGCAGAGCACTTTCAACAAGATACAGTGAGTAAACGTAAACAAAACAGCAATTTTGCGATGCAAAAATCAGCTTTAAATCAAGTTAATTTTATGCGCGTTAACAAGCAGGATATCGCTGGATTAAGTGAATTTATGCACGATAACTATCATCGCTGTGGTGGTTTTGTAGCACATGATTCTTTAGCAGATGCAGAGCTTTATACCCAGCAATTAAATGCGGTATCGAACATTGCGATGAATGCCAGCCTTGTTAACTACAGCATTAATAATGCTGCGACAGTTAACGCGCTAATATCTTCGATTAATACTAGTGAACTGAGTGATACGGTTAATAGCATGATGAACTTTCATAACCGATATTATGCAGTGCAAAGTGGTGTTGATGCAGCAGATTGGTTAAAGAGCCATTGGCAACAAATAGCCAGTAGCCGCAGTGATATAACTGTTGAGTATTTTAACCATAGCTTTTCTCAATCATCAGTTATTGTGACCATTCCTGGTGCAGAAAAAGCAGATGAAATCGTCATTATTGGTGGTCATTTAGACTCAATTAATCAGTCAAATCCAAGTAATGGCCGTGCTCCCGGTGCAGATGATAACGCCTCTGGTATTGCGGTGCTTACACAAACCCTAAAAGCGATTGTAGAAAATAACTACCAACCTCAGCGAACCATTCAAATTATGGGGTTTGCCGCTGAAGAAGTGGGTCTTAGGGGCTCAAAAGATATTGCTCAGAGTTATAAAACTCAGGGTAAGAATGTTGTAGGTATGGTGCAGTTTGATATGACTGGCAATAACGGCAGCAGCACAGATATTGTGATGATGACCGACTACACAAACTCATCGCAAAATCAGTATCTATCGCAGTTGCTCGATGCTTATCAACCCACAGTGAGCTATGGCTTTGATCAATGTGGTTATGGCTGCTCAGATCATGCCTCTTGGTATCAACAAGGGTTTGCCGCCTCAATGCCATTTGAATCAACAATGAGTGATATTAACCCATTGATCCACACATCAAATGATGCCCAGTTTGATGCGGCTCACGCGAGTAAATTTGCAAAACTAGCAGTGAGTTATGTTGCTGAAATGGCAAAAAATGCCGGTGATGTGGTGACTGAGCCGACTAATCAGCTTGAAAATGGCGTAGCTAAAACGGGTTTGGCGGGCGCAGCAAAAGAGCAGCTATTCTTTACGCTTGAAGTACCTGCAATGAGCAGTAACCTTGAGTTTGTAACCGAGGGCGGCTCGGGCGATGCCGATTTATACGTTAAATTTGGCAGTAGGCCGACCTTACAAGACTTTGAATGTAAAAGCACAACCTCTACAAGTAATGAAAGTTGTGTGATGTCGTCAGTTCAAACTGGCACCTATCATGTCATGGTCGAAGCGTGGAATGAGATTTCGAATGTGTCACTCACGGGAAGCTACAGTACCTCTGGTGGCAGCGAAAACGTTGATCGAACTGAGACAAACGTGAGTGTGGCTACCGGTAGTTGGCAGCGCTTTACTCAACAAATACCCACAGGCCTTAGTAATTTAACGGTGACGATTACTGGCGGTAGTGGCGATGCAGATTTGTATGTTAACTATGGCTCAGCGTCAACAAGCTCAAATTATCTGTGCCGACCTTACAAAAATGGTAACGAAGAAAGTTGTCAATTTGATAACCCACAAAGTGGTACTTGGTACATAGATTTACAAGGTTACCGAGCTGCATCGGGCGTGACATTAACGATTAAAGGACAATGATATAAACGCAATCATACTTTTAACCATGAGGAAGCCTTGCTTCCTCATTTAGTCTTGCCCTTGGCAAGTCAGTTACGTAAAATCTGCCCATCACTTTTAATCTATTGGCGAAGTTTATCAAACAACTTTTCAGTGCCACGGGCCCTCTTGCACTTTCTCTTGATGGATATACTCCTCGGCAGCCACAAATTGACATGGCTGTTGCAGTTGACGATGCCTTAAAAAAACGTCACCAATTAGTGGTTGAGGCGGGCACAGGCACGGGTAAAACCTATGCTTACTTAGCGCCTGCGTTAAAATCAAAAGGCAAAACCATCATCTCTACGGGTTCAAAAGCACTACAAGAGCAGTTGTTTCACCGTGATTTACCCAACTTAGTCAAAGCACTGAGCGCCACTAAAAAAGTCGCCCTTTTAAAAGGCCGCGCAAATTATTTGTGTACGTATCGTTTAAGTCAGCATGTTGCGCATGTGCCAACTGATGATCCTGATGTAATGCATCAACTCGCGATGGTGGCAAAGTTTGCAAGCGAAACCCGTTCCGGCGATTTAGCAGATTGTATAGGCATAGAAGAAGATGCCAAAGTACTGCCTTATGTTAGCTCAACTGCTGATAACTGTTTGGGTAAAGAGTGCCCCGATTTTCAAGATTGCTATATTCGTAAAGCGCGCTTAAACGCCATGGAAGCTGATGTGGTGGTGATCAACCATCATTTGTTTTTTGCTGATATGGCCGTGAAAGACACGGGTTTTGCTGAATTAATGCCTACGGCAGACGCCTATATTTTTGATGAGGCGCATCAGCTTAGTGAAATTGCCAGTGACTATTTTGGTGAAAGTGTTAGCACCAAAAAGCTGGTGGATTTAATTAATGACTTACGAGCAATATACCGTGCAGATATCCCGGATATGCTGCAATTAGGTAAAACCCTCAACAAGTTAGAAACCAGCGTGGCAGATTTACGCTTACAGTTTGGGGTTGATGGTAGCCGTGGTGATTGGCGTGAAAAGCTGGCTGATAAAGAGATTTGTGCAGCACTGCACCGAGTAATTAGCGACCTCGACTTTTTATACCAAGTATTAAAGTTATGCTTAGACCGTAGCGAAAAAATAGAGCATCCATTTGAGCGTACACTGGCCTTTAAAGGTCAGTTAGAGCGTGTATTTGATACCGCACAAACGGGCTATAGTTATTGGTACGAAACCACTCGCCGATACCTAACGGTAAACATTACACCGCTTAATGTATCGGCTAAATTCGCACAAATGATGAAAGACACTGGAGCTGGCTTTGTGTTTACATCGGCCACTTTATCAGTCGATAACGACTTAGCGCACTTTAACGCTAGCCTTGGCTTAAAACCAACACAAAGTATGATTGTTGAAAGTCCATTTGATTATCAACAACAAGCACTACTTTGCTTACCGCGCTACTTACCTGAGTCTCATGCGAATAATATGCCCCACGCAATTATCAAGCTGACCCTTGAGTTGATAAAATCAGCAAAAGGTCGCTGCTTTGTGCTGTTTACTAGTTATCGTATGATGCACTTAGTGGCTGAAGGTTTAACCACACAAATGGATTATCCGGTTTATATGCAAGGGCAAATGTCTAAACGCATTATCCTTGAGAAGTTTACCCGTCACGGTAATGCCGTTTTACTCGGCACAGCCTCATTTTGGGAAGGCGTAGATGTTAGAGGCAGCACATTAAGTTGTGTTATCATTGACAAATTGCCGTTTGCCGCACCAGATGACCCTTTATTGCAAGCAAAAATGCAAGATTGCCAGCTGCAAGGTAAAGACCCATTTGCGCATATTCAATTACCCCAAGCGGTGATTGCATTAAAGCAAGGGGTAGGGCGACTTATTCGCGATAGTAAAGATAAAGGTGTGCTGGTTATTTGCGATAACCGCTTAGTAACACGCCATTACGGCCAAGTATTTTTAAAAAGTTTGCCACCCATGCGCCGCACACGCGATTTAGCAATGGCAAACGCGTTTTTAGAACAGATCAATTAGAGTAACTTAGATGATTAAACACAATATTCTTGCCTTAGATGCATCAACTGAAGCTTTATCGCTGGTGCTACATTATCGAGGGCAAACATTTCATCATTTTGAAGAGTGCCCTCAGCAGCACAGCCAAAAGATTTTGCCTTTAATTGATGAGTTACTCGCAAAGGCGCAATGTAAACTAACCGATTTAGATGTAATTGGTTTTGGTCAAGGGCCGGGTAGCTTCACGGGCGTGCGCATCAGTGTTGCGATTGCTCAAGGTTTAGCTTATGCGGCACGTTTACCTTTGGTTGGCGTATCAACATTGCAGATGATGGCGCAACAAGCATTTGAACAACACCAAGCAAGTGATGTGTTTTCTGCGATTGATGCGCGTATGGGTGAGATTTATTACGCTCACTACAAAGCATATGATAATGGCTTAATGCTACTTGTTGATGAAGAGCAAGTTATTAAACCTGAGTTGCTAACGCTTCCTGAAACAGCTGCAACTGCGGTGGGTACTGGCTGGCAGACCTATCCTTCGCTTGTTTCAGAACTTGCAAATGTAAGTCTAAATGAAACTATTCTACTGCCTGATGCGAAATACATGCTGGCCTCGGTTGCAACGGCTTTTGCTAACGGTGAAACAGTGACAGCAGCCAATGCACAGCCTAAATATGTTCGTGATACAGTGACTTGGAAAAAGCTACCAGGCCGAGAGTAACTGAAAGAATAACGGGACTTGCGTGCCAGTCAGTTATGGCACATAATTTAGTCATGTTTGATGTGGAATTACGAGTTTGACTTTACCAATTGGCTCAGGCTTTTATACCGGTGACATTCCTGGTCAATATAGCCGTAAAAATACCGTTACTGATAAGCCTAAGGCGATATCAGATCAAACGGCTGAGCAAAAATCGTCAACCGAATATGTTAAATCGAGCCCTCAAGCAGTTGCTATTGCCGATGAATTTAAAGCTGAGTCGCAAAACTATCAGCAAACAATTTATGACAAACCAAGCAACCCAAAAATCAGCCGGGCAATTTCAACCTACACCGAATTTGCTAACTTAGAGCGCCGCGCCGAAGTGCAAAGCCTCATTGGCGTTGATGTATATGCTTAGCTAATTGCTAATACTGAATTCACAAAAAAGCCTAAACAAAATGTTTAGGCTTTTTTTATGCTTGGACAGTATTCAATATAAATTACTGTTTAATAAAATCAATCAGCTTGTCGGCAATCGCAGTATTGTTTTGCGAACCGTAGAAATCTTCAGCACGTTTACCATAGGCAAATACTTGCACATCAATAGCCGTGTGGCCGCCAGTAGTCCAACCAGTGAAGCTGGCATGATTGATGATATCTTTTACAGCAAGTAGCAGTGCTTTTTCGCCCATTTTCTTAGCTTCGCTAAGCTTAATGCTGTTTGTATCAGTGAATTCGATATCAGAATACTTTTGCCATACTGCTTTTAAGTCATCGCTTTCAAGTAGATCTTTTGTGATAGTGCCAGCTGTTGCTTTAACACCTTTAATCACCTCAGTTTCCCACTTATATTGACCGTGAGCACCAAGCGTTAAACCACCTGTTGAGTGATCGGCGGTGATAACAAGCAGAGTATCAGGGTTTTTATCTACATACGCTTTTGCTTGTTCAATTGACTTAGCAAAGTCATCCATTTCGCCCATTGCACATGCAATGTCGTTTGCATGACCACACCAATCAATTTGGCTACCTTCGATCATCACAAAAAAACCTTTGTCGTTTTGACCATCAAGTAAATCAAGTGCTTTAGTTGTCATTTGCGTAAGGCGCGTTGGATTTTCGTCAAGCGCAAACGGTAAACCTACTTCAGCGAATAAACCAAGTGCTGGAACTTGTTTTAAGTCATTCATTGCTGCGAAGTCATCGCTGTATTGATAACCTGCAGCTTTAAACTCCTCAACTAGATTACGGTCTTCACGAACATAATATTTAGTGCCGCCACCTAACATTAAATCAACCGGTAATTTACCTGCGATTTTGTTATCGATATAGTCGTTAGCAATCTCGTCGTAGTTACGGCGTGATTCGTTGTGCGAAGCAAAGCTTGCTGGTGTGGCATGATTGATTTGCGAAGTAGCTACGAGTGCTGTTGTCATACCGCGTTCTTTTGCAACTTCAAGCATGGTTTTTACTGGTTTTTTATCAGTATCAACGGCAATTGCGCCATTATAACTTTTATGGCCACTACTCAGTGCTGTTGCACCTGCTGCGCTGTCTGTTACATAGGTATGATCATCAGGGTAGGTATGTGCCATACCACGTAAAATAGTATCGAAAACAGTTGGGTCAACAACTTTAGTATTTGGATCATCTTTAAAGTAACGATATGCAGTTGTGTACGCCGGGCCCATACCATCACCAATCATATAAATGATATTTTTTGGTGCTGATTCAGCCATTACTGAGCCTGCTGAGCATAATAATGCTAAAAGACTTAATTTTAATTTCATTGATGTAACCTTATTATTGTGCCCTTATTTATACTGCGAGGATTATTGTATACTAGCCAGACGATAAATAAACGCCTTTAAGTTGAAACGCTTAATAAATAGGAGCAATTGTGCAACCTTTTTCTTTTCAAACTGGCACTCAGGCAATGCATGGCCTAACCTTTGGTCATGGCGAAGAAGTTGTGATTGCCTTACATGGTTGGCTTGATAACGCACATAGTTACATACCTATGTTACAAAATGTGCAGCTTAATCAGCGTTGGTATTGTCTCGATTTTCCTGGCCATGGTTTATCTGATTGGCGAAGTAGTGATGCCCACTATTACTTTATTGACTATATTGATGACGTATATAAGTTTATTGAGTCACTAGATGTAACGAAAGTGCATTTAGTTGGCCACTCAATGGGGGCCATGGTTGCCGGGGTTTTTGCCAGCTGTTTTCCTGAAAAGGTAGCAACGGTAAATTTTATTGAAGGAATAGGCTGTGTTACAACAAACAGCAATGAAGTGAGCAGCCAACTTCGTAAAGCAATTTTAAATAGAGCGCGTGTAAACACTAAAGGGCCTCGTGCATTTGACTCAATAGCGCACATTATTAGTGCAAGGCTTGCAAGTGGGGATCTTGAATACCCACAAGCTGAGCTATTAATGACACGCAATAGTTACGAAAAAGCAGGGAAGTGGTATTTAACAACCGATCCAAAGCTTAAAAATCACTCAGGATTTCGCTTTGATGAGGCACAATGTATTGCAACCATCAAACAAATAAACGCACCATGTCAGCTTATCTTAGGGGATAAAGGGTATCCTTTTGTGAAAGATAACCTAGAGGCATATGGTAAATATTACAAGGAGTTAAAAATTCATGAGATACCTGGAGGTCACCATTGCCATATGCAAAGTCCTGCATTAACCTTAGAGCACATTCATGCATTTATTGGGCAGTATAAAGCAAGTTAATTGTATAATTGCACCAAATGTGGGATTATCTGCACCATTAGAGTATTTACTCCATTGAGAAACGGCCTTAGTTAGATTAAGGTTATTAAAAAAATATAATTATAAACAGGAGCTAAGAGTGGAAAAAATCTGGCTTAAACGCTACCCAGAAGGTATGCCTGAAACAATCGACCCTGAGCATTATCACTCGCTACTCGACTTGTTTGAAAAAAGTTTTGCTGACTATAGTGACCTTCCAGCCTTTACCAACATGGGTAAAGTGTTGACCTATAGTGAGTTAGACAGTGCTACAAAACGTGTTGCGTCGTACATTCAAAATGATCTTGGTCTGAAAAAAGGCGATAAAGTAGCGGTTATGATGCCGAACCTACTGCAAACGCCTGTGACTATTCTAGGTGTTCTTCGTGCAGGCTGTGTAGTGGTAAACGTAAACCCACTTTATACGGTACGTGAATTAGAGCATCAACTAAATGACTCTGAATCATCAGCAATTTTCATTCTTGCTAATTTTGCAGATACTCTAGAAAAGGCTTTACCAAAAACCAACGTTAAGCACATCGTGGTTACCCAAGTAGGTGACATGGTCGGTGGTCTTAAAAAGCACATCGTTAACTTTGTGGTTAAGCACATTAAAAAAATGGTGCCTAGCTACTCATTGCCAAATGCAATTAAATTTGCAGATGCACTGGCTGGTAACGAAGCAACCTACAAAAAGCCTGATGTTGATTTAAACGACCTAGCATTTTTACAATACACTGGTGGTACTACGGGTGTATCTAAAGGTGCAATGCTATCGCATGGCAACATGGTTGGTAACCTTGAGCAAGTATCAGGCTGTTTAGATAACGTGCTTGAGCGTGGCAAAGAAATCGTTATCACGGCACTGCCGCTTTATCATATCTTTGCTTTAACAGCTAACTGCCTAACATTTATGAAATATGGTGGTTTAAATGTACTTATTACAAACCCACGCGATATGCCGGGTTTTGTAAAAGAGTTAGCACAACACAAATTTACTGCGGTAACGGGTGTAAATACCTTATTTAATGGTTTACTAAATACCCCGGGTTTTGCTGAACTTGATTTCTCAAGCTTAAAAATGTCACTTGGCGGTGGTATGGCGGTACAGCGTCCAGTTGCTGAAAAATGGCAAGCTGTAACTAAAACCAAATTAATGGAAGGTTATGGTTTAACTGAGTGCGCGCCACTTGTAACTGTAAGCCCATATGATCTTGATGGTTATAACGGCTCAATTGGTTTACCAGCACCAAGTACTGACATTAAACTAATGCTTGAAAACGGCGAAGAAGCAGCGAAAGGTGAGCCAGGCGAGCTTTGGGTTAAAGGCCCACAAGTTATGCAAGGTTACTATAACCGTCCAGATGCAACAGCTGAATGCTTAAAAGACGGTTGGTTTGCAACCGGTGATATTGCAACTTACGATGATGAAGGCTTCTTCTACATTGTTGATCGTAAGAAAGACATGATTATCGTATCTGGCTTTAATGTATTCCCTAATGAGATTGAAGAAGTTGTCGCAATGCACGATGGTGTGCTTGAAGTAGCTGCTATCGGTGTCCCGCATGAAGTAAGTGGCGAGCAAGTTAAAGTTTTTGTCGTGAAAAAAGATCAATCTTTAACTGAAAAAGATATAATAAAGCATTGTCGTGATAATTTAACGAACTATAAGGTGCCTAAACTCGTTGAGTTTAGAGATGAATTACCAAAAACCAACGTTGGTAAGATTCTTAGAAGAGCCTTAAAGGACGAAGAGAAATAATAAAAGCCGGCATTAGCCGGCTTTTTTATGTAAAACAAAGGGGTGTAAGTGCAATACCAACTGATCGAAACGCAAAATCAGTTAAATGATTTTGTAGAAAAAATAATAGGAAAACCAGTATTAGCAATTGATACTGAGTTTATGCGCCGCCGCACCCTGTACCCTGAAGTTGCACTTATTCAAGTATATGATGGTGAGCATTTAGCGTTAATCGACCCACTGGCAGAATTATCGCTCTATGATTTTTGGCAAGTACTTAAAAACCCAGAGGTGTTAAAAGTACTGCATTCACCGTCAGAAGATATTGAAGTGTTTCAAAAGTACGCTGGCTTTGTACCAACACCGCTATTTGATACCCAATTTGCATTGCAAATTTTAGGTCATGGTAACTGCATGGGCTTTGCGCATATGGTCAAAGAGTTACTAGATATCGAAATTGATAAAAGTGAATCGCGCACTAATTGGTTGCAGCGCCCGCTTACAGAAAAACAGCTAGATTATGCCGCTGCCGATACCTTTCATTTACTCCCATGCTTTGAAATTATTAAAAAACAAATTGATGAAGCAGGCTTTTTTGACATTGTGATCAGTGAAAGTGAGTTAGTCGCGCAAAAACGTGCTTATCAAACACCTGCAGAGCAGCTTTACAAAGACATTAAAAATGCTTGGCAGTTACGACCGCATGATTTAGCGGTATTACGTGAACTTGCTAAGTGGCGCCGTGAAAAGGCAGAGCGCAAAAATCTCGCTCTTAACTTTGTGTTAAAAGAACATAACTTGGTTGAAATAGCTAAACGTAAACCAGTAAGTCTTAATGCACTTCGCCGCGTTCCGGGTGTTGAGCCAATGGAAGTAAACCGTTCAGGTGTTGAAATTTTAAAATGCATCGAGCTGGGTAAAGCGGTTGCGCCAGAAGAGCAACCAGCACAACTAAAACGACTTATTGATTTTCCGGCATACAAAAAAGCCGCTAAAGATATAAAACAAAAAATTACCAAAGCTGCTAAAGCAAATGGAATCCCAGAAGATGTGCTTGCATCTAAAAAGCAAATCAATCAATTGATTAGTTGGAATTGGAAGCTAGATGCACAAGAGCGTAAAGACAGTTCAAAACCCGACTTATTAAACTCGTGGCGTTATGAGCTTGTAAAAGACACCCTTAAAGAGTGGGATAACTAAAAATTTGGCTCTAAGCAATTGCTCAGAGCTTAGAGCCATAAAATTTGTCGCGTTTATTACTTACTTGCAGCCATTGTAATAGGTTGTAATCGTATCGTTTTAATCTGTGCATTTGTTTTGATGTTAAACAATAAAAAGGAGCAAATATAATAAACCTAGGACCTATTATAAATATGCAGCTTAAACCAAACTTTGAGTAATGCTGAATCAATTTTATTTCTTGCGCTGCAATGTAGTGGTGCCCCCAAATTGAATGATAATAAATACCGTGTCGGCAAACAGTAAGAGCATGTTTGCAGTTAATTGCCAGAAAGAACAAAACCAGCGCGATAAAAAAGCACAGCGCAGCGATTAGCTCATAAATAATATGCTGTGGAGAAAAAAGCTTTAACAACATCAATGTGAAAAACAATAATAAGGCTAAAAAAGAATAAACCTTTTTTTCTGACCTTTTCTTAAGATTTAGAACTTTCATACTCATCCCTTGAGATTTTTATAGCTTAATGCTACCTCTCCAAGAATTTAAAGCAATCTGCCAAAAAAATGAAAATAGGGACAAGTGTTCAGCTTTTATTATTATTTTTTTATCTATGTTTTTTACTAGGAATGATGAATAATATATTTTTAATCAATATATTATGTGGTTGTGAGGGCTGTTTTATAGCCGCTTTGAAACAACTTTAAATTGACCAAAGGTCAGAGCAGGTTAATGCAAAAAAAGTGAATAATGTTATTTGTAGATAACTTAAAATCAGCTTATTATTAGTACCAATTAAACTTACTATACTGAAAAATAAAGGAAGCTTCGTTATTGCTTACAATAAAGTGAATAGTAAGTAATATGGCATGCAACTAATAGCTGCATGCCTATTTAACCGACACAGACGAATAAAAAAACGGATTTTATAAGTATAAAAAATAATCAGTGTCAGTATTGATTTCTTAGGTTTTTAGTATGAAACTCACTTACTTTTAAACAAACAATTAATTCAGACTAGAGATCAAAATCAATTACTTATTTAATAAAATTTTATCCAGATTTTGTTTTGATTTCGCAACGCTTTGTAGCGGTGTTAGTCCACTTGGGTATTCTTCTTGCTCCAGCACTAACCACTTGGTGTTGCCGTGCGACTCTAAAGTGTCGATGATGGCAGGCCAATCAATGTTGTTTTCGCCGATAATCGGGCTCATGTTGCTCCCCTCAACCGTACGTACTTTAATGTGCGTAGCAAGTGTGCGGTTAGGGTACTGTTTAATGAAGTAAATTGGATCTTTAGCTGCGTAATTGACCCAGCCAATATCTAACTGCAATGGCATGGTCTTGGGTGTGTTACTGGCAATATAATCCCAAAATGTAGCGTTATTAAATGCATTAAACTCTTTATTATGATTGTGAAAACCGATCTTCATATTAAAGCGAGTTGCATAATCACTAACTTTAGTGAGCTCTTTAACCAGTGACTTAACCCCTTCAGGATGCCATGCTCGCTCATCCCAAGGTACATAGAGTGTGGTAACACCAAGGGTTTTGTAAAACAGTAGGGTGCTATCAATAGTGCTTTCGGTGAGAGCATCAAAGCCGATGTGGGCACTACTGGCAACTAAACCTAATTCAGAGAGCTTTGCTTTTAAGGCCGCAGGGTTATCAGAATAAGGGCCAAAATCTCCGGCAAACTCAACGCCGTCAAATCCCATTTCGGCAAGTGATTTAAGCGTACCATGAAAGTCATTTTTTAAGGTGTCTTTGACTGACCACAATTGCACACTAACTGGCAGTTTTGCGAATAATTGACCACTAAATACAAGGCTAATAATGAGCAATAAAATGCGGGTTTTAAACATACTTAAATCCTAAAAAAGCAGGGGAGTGACCCCCTGCATTAAATTGTGTTATTAAACAACACAAGGGGGAAAGTTAATCGGTATAGGCGTACTCGCTTAAACCAAGCTCAGCTAAAACCTGATCTAAATGGGCTTTTGCTTCATCTGAAGGCCCTGGGTAATCACCAGCAATAGGAACATTGCCTAGGTAGCCTATGTCTTTACAGCCTTCAGGTGTACAGAAAAATGCTGCCAGCACTAATTCTTTAAAGCGTAAAAAGGCTTTACCAATACGCTGAAATTGCGCAGGTGTTTGCTCGTTTAAAAATGCAATATCGTCTAAAATCGCACGATGTTGCTTTTCGTTAAGCGCAACAAATTGCTTTTTAAAACGAAGCTGCGCTTCATCGTTAAGCCACGCTAGAGAGTTTAAAATTTTAATTCTATCGCGTTGTTGGCCTTCATAAGGCGCGCTCACCCACTCATTAATAACTGCCGGTACTTCTAGCTCACTGGCTGAAGGAATAGCGCCTTCGCGTGGCACAATGTAATCAGCTAATAGCGCTACTAACGTAAGCTCGTCTGCGGTTAAGGTTAGTGGCCAAGGTGATTCTGGTGGCATTACCAAATTAGGGTCTTGACCATAGCCTTTAGCGGTCACAGGCTTAATATCTAAATCAGGCCAATGCTCTTTTGCAGAGAATGCACCGTCATCTTCAAGTGCTTTTGTGCAACCTGCAGTTAAACCAACCGCTGAGCCTGCAGCTAATAAGCCAAGCCATTTTAAAGACTCACGGCGGCTCATGTTAGAAACATAGTTATATGAGTCGTGTTCGTTACGATGATGCATAATTAAAGTACCCCGTTATCAATTTGTTGAGCAAGCCAAGTTGAATTACGCATTGCCAGTGTCATGATGGTGAGCGTACAGTTTTTATGAGGGTTAGAAGCAAATACGCCTGCATCCATTACAAATAGGTTATTACAATCCCATGTTTGACCCCATTGATTGGTGACCGAGTCTTTCTTCGAGCTACCCATTCGTGTGGTGCCCACTTCGTGGATGATTTCGCCACCTTTTGAAATTGCCTTTTCAGCAGGCGGGAGTTCGCCAACGGTCGCACCCATGTTTTCTAGGATTTGTTTCGCGGTTTTTAAACCATGTTCGATTTGCTTTAACTCTCTGTCAGACCACTTAAAGTGGAACTTTGATACCGGAATACCCCATTTGTCTTTAACGTTTTCGTCAATTTCCATGTAGGTATCTTTGTTCGGTAGCATCTCGCCACGTAGGGCAAAGCCAACGTAAGAGCCATATGCATCACGAATTTGTTGTTTAAGGGCAGGGCCATAACCTTGTTTATCACCCGACACCCCCGAGCCCGGCTGACCAAAGCCACTGCCAATTTCAAAGTGATAACCACGTGGGAAATCTAATTCATTGTTAGCTTGTGCTTGATGACCCCACCAAGGAATAAATAAGTGGTTTGCGGTATGTCCATCTTCGTTATAACGTGGGCGACCTTTAAGTGCCGGAATTTGCGCACCTAACCACGCACCCGTCGAATCCATTAAATTTCGACCTACTTGGCCACTTGAATTAGCAAGGCCTTTCGGGTGATTTTTATTCTTTGAGTTTAATAAAATACGTGCTGATTCACAGGCGCTGGCGGCTAAGATAACCACATCGGCATCAATAGCATGTTCGGTTACTGTGTGTTTATCAACATAAGTGACGCCAGTGACTTTACCTTGCTCATCAACCTTAACTGACTTAACCATAGCATCGGTAATGACTTTTAAGTTTCCGGTGGCTTTTGCCATTGGCAGTAATGATGTCGTAGTTTGGAAAGCAGCACCAATTGAGCAACCAGAGCCACAAGGTGTTGCATAAAAACACGCCATGCGATCATCTTTCGGGCGAGTTAATACCGCGCGATGCATCGGCACTGCTTGAATGCCCATTTTCTTTGCAGAAGCGGCAATTAGAAGTTCAGGCACACGCGGTTTTGGTGGCGGCTGTAAAATACCCGGTGACGAATCTGGCATATCTTCATGGCCTGTATTAGTGCCACATACGCCAACAAGCTCTTCGGTTTTATCGTACCAAGGTGCTAAATCAGCGTATTCAAATGGCCAGTCGGCACCGTGACCATCACGGCTTTTACCTTTAAAATCGTGTTCACTAAAGCGTAATGAATAGCGGCCCCAGTGGTTTGTTCGACCACCTAACATACGTGCGCGCCACCAATAAAAGTCGCTACCTTTGGCGCTGGTGTATGGCTCATCAGGTACTTGCCAGCCGCCATCAACGGTTGCATCATAAAAGCCAAAGTTTTTGTCTTTGTTACCTGCACCCATAAGCGGGGCTTCGCTGTTACGACGAAACATTGGGCTTTCTGTTTTCGGGTCATAATTACGGCCCGCTTCAAGTAATAACACTTTGTGACCGAGTTTAGTTAGCGTATAAGCGGCCATTGCACCGCCAGCACCAGAGCCAACAACTAATACCTTATGTTTAAAATCAGACATCTTATAGCTCCTTGATTTTTATATTTTTAAACCACACTTTGTCACCGTGGTCTTGAAGCCCAATATGACCTTGCTCAGCCGTTGCAAAGTTTTTCCAAGTTGCAAACTTACTGCCTTTAACAAGGGTATTCCATGTTGTACTACCAATCACAATGCTGGTGGTGCTAATACCGTTTTGCCAAACTTGCAAGTGGTTGTCTTGCATTTTAATGCGTACATGGTTCCAGCTATTTGCTGGCTTGTGAGCCGCAACTGGCGCAGCAAATAAATCGTAAATCGAACCTGCTAAGTGCGAGTCAATTTCGGTATCTGGATGCTCTTCGTTATCGATAATTTGAATTTCAGGCGCATGAGAGTAAATCATCTGCCCGGTTTCATCAGCCAATACAAAAATACCGCTATTGCCTTTAGTAGAGATTTTCCAATCAATCTGTAATTCAAAGTTTTGGTATTGCTTTTTAGTAAGCAGATCACCGCCACCTTTGGTTAATGTCATAGCGCCATCTTCAACGACCCATGCAGGATTTAAAGATTCGCTTTTAAAGTTACGCCACTGCGACATATCTTTGCCGTCAAACAACAACTGCCAGCCAGCTTGCTTTTCTTGTTGTGTAAGCTGATTATCAGCCGCATTAGCGAGTGCACAGCTACTAACGGTGAGCATTAAAGTCAGTGCTTTAAGAGATTTAAACATAGTGTTCCTCGACGATTTACTTGCTTAAGACGCACATTTTTCGGTGCGTTTGTTGTTATTAATTACTAGATGCAACCCAATGAATGCGACGATTAAAATAATTGGGAAGATCAGTAGGTTTTGTAATACAGCCTGTCCGGCTAAAATTTCAATTTGTTCTGCGCTTGCGCCACTTGCCTGTGCCGATGAGCGTGCGGTATCTATCCAGCTACCAATTACAGGGTTCCAGATGCTCATAGCAAACATGCCTGCACCGCCCATTAACGACATACCCAGCGCCCCTGACTTTGGAATATATTCAGCAACGCAGCCAAGCATGGTCGGCCAAAAATAGGTAACGCCAAGTGCAAACAGCATCGCTGCCAGATAAATCATGCTGCCCTCGGCCTGACTCATCATAAAAATCCCCAAGCTTGCACAAATGGCAGAGCCAAGTAACACACCGGTAGGATTAAGCCTATGTACAATGGGGCCTGCAAAGAAGCGACCAACAGCCATTAAGCCGGTGATCAAGGCTAACACCACCATAGGAGAGGCGCCTGAAGACCCTAAAATACGCTCAATCCATTGCTGTGTGCCAAACTCAGTGGTTGCGGTGAATGTCATGCAGGCAATTAAAAAGATGTATAACGGCGTGAATAAGTGGCGAATATTGCTGCTAGTTGAGTGAGTACGTGTATCAAAGCGTGGAAACTGCGCTTTGATCAGCATAGCGCCATAAATAACCGTAGGAACTAAAATTAAAGCCACTTGCCATTGCCAGTTTAAACCCGCTCCCGACATAAAATTCGACGCAAGTGCGCCAATCACAATGCCACCAGGGAACCAAACATGAAAACGGTTTAGCATAGTGGTGGTATTTTTAGGGTACATTTCTGCAATCAGTGGATTACAGCCCGCTTCAACAGCCCCGTTGGCAAAACCAATCAAAAAGGTAGAAACCAGTAAGCCCCAAAAACCATCAGCAGTGATAGTTAAAACAAGACCAAGTAAATGACAAATAAACGCTAAAGCCACTAATTTCTTCGCGCCAATGGCATTATAAATAATACCGCCGACCATAGTCGCAACGGGAAAACCTAAAAATGCCATGGCATTAACCCAACCTAGTTCGGTGTCGGTTAAGCCAAACTCACTGCCAAGTTGACCCAAAATACCAGCACGAATGGCAAAGGTCATAGAGGTCACAATCAGTGCTATACAGCAAAGCCGAAAGACTATGCGGTTATAATTATTGTTGTCCATATTGTGTGTCCTGTGTGTTCAATTGTTGTCGGTTTTATAAACCTAAAATTCGATTATTACGCTCAGTGTTTGTTGCGCCACTGGCAAAATCGTCAAAGGCTTTGTCTGTTGGGTTTATCAAGTGTGCTTTAATAAACTCAGCGCCTTCTCTTGCCCCATCTTCTGGGTGCTTTAAGCAACATTCCCATTCAAGTACAGCCCAACCATCAAAACCATATTGAGTTAACTTGCTAAAGATTTGCTTAAAATCTACTTGGCCATCACCTAAAGAACGAAAACGCCCCGGTCGGTCTTGCCAGTTCTGAAATCCGCCATAAACACCTGAGCGGCCATTTGCGATAAATTCGGCATCTTTGACATGAAACGCCTTAATGCGCGAATGATAGATATCGATAAACGCTAAATAGTCGAGCTGTTGCAATACAAAATGGCTCGGATCATAAAGAATATTAACGCGTGGGTGATTATTGGTTGCCGCTAAAAAGCGCTCAAATGTCACACCATCATGTAGGTCTTCACCCGGATGCAATTCATAACACACGTCCACGCCATACTCGTCAAAGCAATCTAAAATGGGTAACCAGCGCTTAGCAAGTTCACTAAAGCCTTGTTCAACAAGCCCTTGTGGACGCTGTGGCCACGGGTAAAAGGTATGCCATAAAAAAGAACCCGAGAAAGTCGCATGGGTGGTTAAGCCAAGGTTGTTACTCGCTTTCGCAGCTAGCATTAGTTGTTCTGTTGCCCATTTGGTACGCGCAGCAGGGTTACCTTTTACATGCTCTGCGGCAAAGTTATCGAACATTTCATCGTAGGCAGGGTGTACAGCAATTAGCTGACCTTGCAAATGCGTTGATAACTCTGAAATTGTAAGTCCATACTCTGTGGCAATACCAGTGACTTCATCGCAGTATTGCTGGCTTTGAGCTGCTTTTTCTAAATCGAAAATGTCTGGATTTGAGGTTGGCACTTGAATCGCTTTGTAACCTAAACCGCTTGCCCACTCACATAAACCTTTAAAGTTATTGAAGGGGGCTTGCTCTGAAATAAACTGCGCCAAAAATATTGCTGGCCCTTTGATTTTATTCATTCTTTATTATCCAATCTGTAATTTGTGCCATTTAGTGTCTTGTTTTGAAGAAGCTACAACGTGCTCAATAAACGCCATACCGCGCACGGCATCTTTGATGCCAGGCACATCAAATGCTGAATTTGTTGCGTTGTCGCCTTGCTTAAAGGCATGAATTTGTGCTGCAAAATTGCGGTAAATATTGGCGAATGCTTCAAGGTAGCCCTCTGGGTGACCGGCAGGGGTGCGCAGGGCATTGTGTGTGTCAGAGTGTAATTCTCCCACGCCAGCTCTTAGTAACGTAGCGGCTTGATTGTGGCCTCTTAGCCATAAGCTATTAGGCTCAAGTTGTGACCATTCAAGGCTGGCTTTATCGCCATAAATACGCAGGCGTAAGTTGTTTTCATCGCCAATAGCAACTTGGCTTGCCAGTAAAACGCCCTTACAACCATTATTGAATCTAAGTAGCACGGTGCCATCATCATCAAGGGCTCGGCCTTCAACCACATGATTTAAATCGGCACAAAGTTCGGTGATTTCGAGATCAGAGACATACTCGGCTAAGTTAGCTGCATGCACGCCAATATCGCCCATACAACAACTAATGCCAGACTTACTGCTGTCTAAACGCCAGCTTGCTTGTTTTGAGCCTTCGTCTTCGCTGTGCGCTAACCAACCTTGGGTGTACTCAACAATTACTTTTCGTATGGTGCCAAGCTCACCAGCTTTAACGCGATGCTTGGCTTCTTTTACCATTGGGTAACCGGTATAAGTGTGGGTCAGTCCATATAAAACTTGCTGTTTTGCAATAATGCTTTGTAATTGCTCTGCTTCTGCGAGAGTGAGTGTTGCAGGTTTATCTGATAACACATGAAAGCCGTGCTCAAGCGCCATTTTCGCGACCGGAAAATGCAAATGGTTTGGCGTGACAATAGCCACAAAATCGATACGCTCATCAGCGGATAATTTTGCTTCTTCGGCAAATAGTGTCTGGTAACTGTCGTAGCAGCGGCTGCTATCAAGCCCAAGTAGTTCGCCGGTTGCTTTACATTTGTTTGCGTCTGAACTGAATGCGCCTGCAACAAGCTCTATCATTCCATCTAATCGCGCTGCAATTCGATGAATAGCGCCAATAAAGGCTCCATCGCCACCGCCTACCATTGCCATGCGGATCTTAGCTTTGCTCATCTTAAGCGCTCCTAATTTAAATAGCGTCGGCTACTGTTAATATCATGTTATTGATAATAGGAAAGCTTAAGCGATAAGCGCTAATAAAAATTCGGTTGACAATGCAACAAAATCGGCGTTTAAAATATATAGAATTGTTCTTTATAGAGACAAATTAAAGCGATGGATATTCAAGAAATAATTAAAAAAGCTGGCGTAAATCAGCTGATTGCTGCATTTGATTTACTGCCAGATATCCTCTTTTGGGTAAAAGATACAGATAGTAGAATCGTGCATTGTAATCAGCATTTTATTGAGCATCAGGGTTATAAAACACTGGAGCAAATATTGCTAAAAACTGACTTTGATTTTTCGCCAAAGCACCTTGCGTTTCAGTACGTCAATGATGATAAACGGGTGATGGAGGGCTACATAGTAACTGACCGTTTAGAGCTTAACCAAACCCAACAAGGTGAGCTTGGTTGGTTTTCTACATCAAAGCATGCTTTAAAAGATCACGATGGCAATGTGATTGGCACTTACGGAGTAACCCGACATTTACAAAAAACCTCAAAAGCGCTTTCTCATGTCAGGGCAATTGAAGAGCCGGTAAAATTTATTCGTGAGCATTTTCATCGTCAGATCAGCATTGATGAATTAGCAGAGCTTGCGCATTTGTCGGTAAGTGCTTTAGAGCGCCGCTTTAAAAAGCATTTAGCAAAAACACCTAATCAATTTATTAACGAAGTGCGTCTCGAAAATGCCCGCAAGCTACTGATTGAAACGCAACTGCCCATTTCACAAGTGGCCTACCAGTGTGGGTTTTCTGAACCGAGTTACTTCAGCAAACAATTTCGGCGTTTGTTTGGTGAAATACCTTCGCAAATGCGTGAACAATTAGACGATTAAATTGCCTCTCTCGCCATTAGAATAGCCCCTTGCTCAGCACTGGCAAGGGCAGAGGTTAAACGCGCTTTACTGGCATTAGGTAAGTAAGGGGTGATGGCACTGGCAATGCCGCCCATCAAGGTGACGTTTTCAATACCTTGTTTTTCAAAGTAAGCGATATAGCGGCTAATGTATGCGCACGCTTCATTGATTAATTGCTGACAAAAAGTATCGTCAGAATGGCTAAAAACTAGGGGCGCAAATTTGGCAAGTTCAGCAGGGCGAGCCGATATTAAACGTTGACTTAACGCTTGGCTCGAGTGGCAGTTAAGTTGGGTGAGCAGGGCATCTACAGCCGCTGAATTTTGCGCGACACCATCAAGAACTTCAAATGCGTTTCGGCAAAGTTGTAAACCTAACCAACCACCACTGGCTCCATCGCTTAGTAATAATCCGTAACCACCTAATTCGCTAAATTGGTTTTGCTGCTGGTAGCCTGCGCAAAAGCCCGTACCAAGAATAATCACCGCACCATCATGGTGTTGATGTGCGCCTTTACAGGCAATTAGCATATCTGTTGAGAGGGTAAACTTGGCAAAAGGGTGTTGCCACTTGGTCATAGCTTGGTAAGCTGAGTCGATATTAGCTCCGGCAAGTCCTGCATGCACATAAGTGTTTTTCAGCTCGCTTAGGGCAAGCCCTGCCTCATGAAAAGCAAGTTCAGTGGCGAGTAGTATTGATTCTTGGCTTTGTTGGCAGCTGGTGGCCACGTTTGCAGAGCCACTTATAGCTTCGCTGAGTAGAGTGCCGTTTTCGTTTTCTAAACGGACTTTACACTTACTGCCACCGCCATCAATTCCTAAAAAAAACCTTGCTTTGTTTGCCATGCTTAATCCTTTGAAAGAAGCTTTTTGATAGCCTCAGCGTTAATTGCACCATTTTCGTTATGCACGCATGAGTGTACATGCACAGATGCATGTGCTGAATGATTTTCTATTAATTGCCAAAGTGTTGCGGCGTTTTCTAAAGTAACGCCACCACCCATAACAATTTCAATTTGATTAGCGCAGTGCGCTAAGTATGTGTTGAGCAGCTTGTAGCCATCTACGGCACTTTGGCCGCTTTGCCACGGCGTGCCTGCTGTTAAAACGCGGTCAACTCCTAAGCTAATGAGTTTATCAAGTGTGCTTAACGGGTTTGTTAGGGTATCGAATGCACGGTGAAAGGTCACCATCAGGCCATGCTGTTTGGCTGTAGTAACTAAAGAGTAAGTCACCTCTAAATCAAGTAAGCCGTGTTTCACTGCACCAAATACCACGCCATGCGCCCCCGCATTAGCTGCCATTATTATTTGTTTTTCCATTAATTTGTGACAATTAGCACTAACAAAAAAATTACCAGCGTCAGGACGGATCATCACCACTAACTGTGCGTTATTGGTTAGGCTTTTTACAGCACAGTTAATCGCATTTACACTTGGTGTTAGGCCACCTAGGTGTAAATTACTGCATAGCTCAAAACGGCTTACACCTAAGTTGCCAGCCATTAAAACATTGTTTGTCAGCTGCTTTGTGTCTGTTTCATTTAAGCAGACTTCAAGAATTTTACCATTGCTCATTGTTATTTGTTTGCCATGTTTATTACACCAGCTTTAAAGTATCTATTTAAGAACCATAATGATAGTATTGTTTCTGTTAGTATTTTAATTATAAATCAGTGATTTATTATTTAGTTTCTATTTTAAATGCAAGTGTTTTTGACTCTGTAAACTTGTGATTCACTATAAAACATAAATTACAAAAAATAAGATAAAATATTCTTAACGCCGATTTTGTCATATCTGTCACCGAATTTTTATTATCACTTTTTGACCACCTCCCCCTATTCTGAGTTTGAGTTTAACAAGCTGTTAACTACCAAAAATCAGTTTAAAAACCGACAACAATAAATTGTTTTTGCAGGGGCTAAAACCTCTTATACAAAAACAGAACACACAACTGGAGATAGGCATGGGCAAGCAAACTGTAATAAAAACAAAAGGACAGGGACGGCATTTCAAGCGTAATGCAATTTTGATTTCGCTACTGGCTGCAGTTAATACAAGTTACGCGGCAGAGCAAGTAAATGACGATGTAGAAGTGATTGAAGTACGTGGTATTCGTTCTTCAACCGCAGAAAACTTAGCAATAAAACGACTTTCAGCTGCAACCGTCGATGCAATTACAGCAGAGGATATTGGTAAATTTCCTGATAAAAATGTCGCTGATTCATTGCAACGTGTATCGGGCGTTTTGATTGACCGCGATGGTGGCGAAGGTAGCCGTGTTAGTATTCGTGGTACGTCACCTGATTGGACACTTACCCAATTAAACGGTAACTATATCGCTTCATCAGGTTCTGGTACTCCTACCCGTAGTTTTAATTACACGCTATTGCCATCAAGCATGATCAAAAGTGTAGAAGTATACAAAAGTGCTGAAGCTCGCATTGATGAAGGCGGTATTGGTGGTACAGTTATTTTACACACCCGTAAACCGCTTGAAATGGAAGCAAACTCAGGGGCGTTAAGCGCTGAGGTAACTTACGATGATGTGTCTGAAGACACTAAGCCGCAAGTTAATGTGCTGTATTCATGGAAAAATGACGACGAAAACTTTGGTGTGCTTGCCGGATTTACTCGTCAAGATCGCACCGTAACAACCATCACTAACAACGCATCACACTGGCGTTTTCACTCAGATACCGTTGAAGGGGCAGAGCGCCCAGCGCTGGTAGACCAAGCCACAGGCGAAGTGTACAACAATGTGTGGGCGCCTCGTGCTATGTACGTTACAAACTCAAACCAAGACCGTACACGCGATGGTTATCAAGTGGCTGTTCAGTGGGCACCGAGTGACAGACTTGATTTAAACTTTAACTATTTTGGCGCCAAGCTAGGCTATGACCAATCTAGTCAAGCCATTACTTTTGCCGAGTGGAACGATAACCACAACCCGTATTACGGTATTGTGCTTGATGGCGATACGGTGGTTGCCTATGGTAATGCTGATAACGGTTTACTGAATGACAATAACTGGGGTGATGCCGATGTAAATGGCGGTGTGCCCGTTCGTCGTGGTTTGTTATCGCCGCAGTTGACAGGGCGTGAACGCTTCGGTGAGTCTAAATCAAATACCTATGATTTTGAAGGCACTTATTATGGCGATACTTACAGCGTTACATTAAAGCTTGGTCATACCGAAGCTGAAGGTGGTACTTCAAAAGAAACCTACGCTAATATTGATGCACGATTAGGCTCAGTAAATAGCTGGTTATGGTCAATTCAAAACGGAAAACCAAGCTACGAAGTGTCGACTGATTTAGCTACCGATAAACAAGCGTACCAATATTATGATTGGTTTGATTCTTATTCATCTGAAAATGAAGACTCAGAAGATTACATTCAAACTGATGTAAAATTTGACCTAGATGGCAGCTTTTTCACCCGTGTCTATGTGGGGGCTAAATACCGCGACCACGAAATTAAAGGTATTCGTAACGACTTTCGTTGGGATGACGGCATAGCGGATAACGGTGGTTACCGTGGTTATTTACCGGGAACTGAGTGGTTCCATAATCCAGATTTTCACCCGGATGCACCAACATTGGTGAGCGACCATGTTGTTGATAACAGTGCGGGTGATACCGGTGCATTTAACTTCTTAGCGTTTGATTTTGGAGCGCTTGATAACTACTTAAAAGAGAACTTTAGCCAAACAGTTGTGCCTTCACTGTCGGGCACCTATGCCCTTGAAGAGAAAATTTGGTCTGTTTACACACAAGCTGATTTTGAATGGCAATATTTCCGCGGCAATGTTGGTGTGCGCTATGTAAACACTGAGCTTAGCACTTTGACTTACGACGAAGTCATTGGCCATGATGATAATGATACAGACCCGAATGAACGCAGTAGTGATGGCAGTGAAGTATTACCAAGCTTCAACTTAGCATGGGATGCAACCGAAGACCTTGTTGTTCGCTTTGCTGCAGCGCGCACAATGGCAAGAGTGAGTTATTCAGACTTAAGCCAAGCGGAATCATACGGACCACCAGTTAACATTAACTCGCCGGATTCATGGACTGGTCGTGGTACAGGTACTTCTGTAAACACCGGACTTGAGCCAATGCTATCTGATCAATTCGATTTAGGTATTGAATGGTATTACGATGATGGCTCTGCGGTAGGGGCAACTTTATTCTCTAAGGATATTTCTAATTTACCGATTTCATCAGTGGAAATAGTTGAGCGTGAGCACAATTGTTGTAATGGCCCAATTGAAGTTGAAATGAACACCAAAGTGGGTGGCGGTGATGCAAAATCAGAAGGCTTAGAGCTGTTCTTCCAGCATTCGTTTGATAATGGCTTTGGTATTTTAACCAACTATACCTACACAGATACCAGCACCAGCGAAGTATCGACAGACGGGCAAAAAACAAAGGCTGAAATTCCAGGCACGGCTAAGCACCAATATAATGTATCGGTGTATTTTGAGAATGATGACTTTAGTGTTCGTGCGTCATATAACTGGAAAGACGACCGTGCCAACGGTATACACCAAGGCTACAACTTATATACCAAAGACTATGGTCAGCTTGATGTGAATGCCTCATATAACCTTACAGAGGATCTTTCGTTTACCGCGTCAGTTGTAAACCTAACAGAAGAGTTAGAAGAAGGTTATTGGAAACAAAGTAATCGCTTTACCTATAACCAATATTCGGGGCGTCGTTTTTACCTAGGCGCAAATTATAGCTTCTGACCTTAGATATGTTGTTTGTTGCAACCTAAAAAGGTACTTTTATAAAAGTACCTTTTTCTTAAAGACAATAATGATTGAATTTGTAGCGACTACCGAGCAAGACAAAACCTATTTACTCGACTTAAGGTTAAATACCATGGTTGAGCACTTAGAGAATCAGGGATTATTTTTATCACTTGAGCAGCATCAAGCACGAGTGGCAGAGCACTTTGAGCACAGTCATTTAGTGTTAAATAACGGGCAATGTGTAGGCGCTGCCAAGTTCATAGTTAGTGACCAAGCAATTAGTTTATTACAGCTACAAATTGCAGCTAAAGAGCAGGGCAAAGGGCTAGGCACAAAGGTGTTAGATGCACTAAAAGCGCAAACATCAGAAATTAATTTAACGGTGCTAAAAGCTAATCCAGCGTATGGGCTATATCAACGGGCAGGGTTTAAAACTCTAGGCGAAGATGACTACGAGTTTCATATGCAGTGGCAAAAATAAATACAGCAGAAATAAAAAAGGGCGCTGTTAAGAATAACTAAGCGCCCAATTTTGACTATTTCTTTTCTTCGTCAGGTAAAGTGACGTTTAGCTCAAGTACCGCTAAGTCATCTTCGTTTTGGTCAAACTGTACCTGAACTGCATCACTGTTTACATTCACGTATTTACGAATAACATCAAGTATGTCTTGTTTTAGCTGTGGTAAATAATCTGGTGTACCACGCTGTGAACGTTCGTGCGCGACGATGATCTGCAATCGCTCTTTTGCAAGTGACGCACTGCTTTTCTTTTCTGAGCGGAAGTAGTCAAGTAAAGACACATTAACCTCCAAAAATCCGTTTAAATAAGCCTTTCTTCTCTACGTCTAAGAAACGAAAATCAACAGTTTCGCCTAATAAACGATTGATAGCATCAGTGTACGCTTGGCCTGCATCCGATTCAGAATCTAAGATAACCGGTTGACCAGAGTTTGATGCACTAAGTACAGCTTGTGATTCTGGAATAACGCCCAGTAGTTTAATTGCTAAGATTTCTTGTACGTCTTCTACCGAAAGCATTTCGCCTTTTTCAACACGCTCAGGATTATAGCGAGTTAATAGCAAGTGTTCTTTTACGCTTTCAAGGCCTTCTTCAGCACGTTTTGATTTGCTGTGTAAAATACCTAGGATACGGTCAGAGTCACGTACTGATGATACTTCTGGATTAGTTGTAACAATCGCTTCGTCAGCGAAGTACATTGCCATCATTGCACCGGCTTCGATACCTGCAGGTGAATCACATACAATGTAATCAAAATCTTTTTTCAGCTCGTTTAGTACACGCTCAACACCATCACGGGTAAGGGCATCTTTATCGCGGGTTTGTGAAGCAGGTAAAATATGTAACTTATCAACGCGTTTATCTTTGATAAGCGCTTGGTTAAGGTTTGCTTCACCATTGATTACGTTTACGAAATCATAAACAACGCGGCGCTCACACCCCATGATAAGGTCAAGATTACGCAGACCAATATCAAAATCGATAATAACGGTTTTAAAGCCCTTAAGCGCTAAACCTGTGCCAATCGCAGCACTCGATGTGGTTTTACCAACACCACCTTTACCAGAAGTAACGACAATCACTTTTGCCATGAGATTTATCCTTTAACCAAAGCTGAAATTTCTAATGAATCATTTTTTTGTTGGATTTGTACTGCGCTACCCCAGTGTTCACCCTGAAGAGAGTCGCTGATCCAATAACTACCATTAATTGAAACAAGTTCTGCTTCTAATTTTTGGCAAAATATATGTGCTTCGTTGTAACCTTTTGCCCCTGCAATTGCACGGCCGCGAAGGGTGCCATAAATGTGCACGTTACCGTCGCTTATTACTTCGGCGCCATGACTTACAGAACCAATCACGATTAGGTCGCGGTCTTTTGCGTATACTTGCTGACCAGAGCGTACAGTGCCGCTAATAACCTGCGCAGGCAAATGAACGGTTTTTTCAACGATAGATGTATTTGTTTGTTGTTTAGCGGTTGCACCCTTAACGTCTTGTGAATAATTTAACACCGACAGGCCTGCAGCTTTCGCGCTTTCGTTTTGCTCTTGAGAGCCATTGCAAACGCCAACAGGGTTTAGCGAAAGACCGCTTAACATTGATTTTAAGAATGAGAAATCAAGTGTTTCGTCTTGTATGTCACTTAAGTTAATTACGATGGGGGCACCAGCAAAAAACTTAGGTGCTTGGGCGATTTTCTCATCTAACTGCTTACTTAAGAGGGATGTATCTGCTGAAAATAAATGTAAAACAGATAACGTAAAAAGGTTCCCTTTTAGCTCAAAAATTTGTTCCGACATACACGCTCAATTGATTTGTTTTGATTAGTATAGTTTGTATATAAACACAGGCTGAACAAGGCATACACAGTAAAAACTAATCTATTTTTTCTAACTTATTATTTGACTCATGTTATAGTGTGCGACTTCGTTAAGCAAGATATTATAGGGCCATAATGCTAACTGCGGTGTATAAAAGTATTAAAAAAGCGGATACTTACCTTTTTATTGAAAAAAGAGACGATTTTGGTCGTGTTCCTGAACCTTTACTAGAAACGTTTGGTCAACCTAAATACGTAATGATGATCAATCTTGCTAGTCGTGAAAAGTTAGGTTTTGCAGATATCGAAACGGTTAAGCAAGCGTTAATTGATAAAGGTTTCTACTTACAATTACCACCGCCAGAAGAAAACCTGTTAACCCAATTCAAAAAAAACAAGGGAGTTGAGAGTGATTAAAAAACTTGCCGTTATTTTACTTAGTGCCACTTTGAGCACATCAGTACTGGCAGAAGAAAAAACCCAAGCTGATTTTGACGTTTACGTTGCTGCATTAAAAAAAGAAGCAATTGAAAAGGGCTATGATCAAGCCCTGATTGAGCAAGCATTCGCAACGGCTAAATTTAAAAAGAAAGTAATCTCAGCAGATAAAAATCAGCCAGAAGTAAAAGAAACCCTCGAAACTTATTTACCAAAACGTGTGCCGCAATGGAAAATTGACCGCGCGCGTAAGTTATACAAAGAAAACCAAGACGTTCTAGAAAAAGTAGCCAAAGAATACGGCGTTCAAGCACGTTTTATTGTTGCACTTTGGGGCCTTGAAAGTAACTTCGGTAAAATCCAAGGTGGTCACAGTGTAATTGCATCATTAGTAACACTTGCTTTTGATGGTCGCCGCGAAACCATGTACAAAAACCAACTTTGGGCAGCGCTTGATATCTTAAAAGAGGGGCACATTACCCTTGATAAGTTTAAAGGCTCGTGGGCTGGCGCAATGGGGCAAACGCAGTTTATGCCAACCTCATTTAACGCTTACGCTGTTGATTACAATGGTGATGGCCGCAAAGACATTTGGACCACAGAAGAAGACGCATTTGCTTCAATCGCCAATTACTTAAAGCAAGCAGGTTGGAACGATGATTTAACCTGGGGTCGCCAAGTTAAATTACCTGAAGGCTTTGATAACTCAAATATTCTTAAGCGTGGCACTAGAACACGCAGCCAATGGTTAGAGTATTGGAAAGAGTCAGAACGCAGCCTTGCTGATTGGCAAGCTCTTGGGGTTCGTAAAATGGATGGTAGCGACTTACCAAACGTTGATATTACTGCCGCAATGGTAATGCCTGATGACGTAAACGGTCGTATGTATCTAGCCTACGATAACTACAAAGCACTTATGCATTGGAATCGCTCGTATTACTTTGCAACCAGTGTTGGTTACTTATCAGACCGCATCGGTTACCCAGCGATTAAGTAATTGATTAATAAAAGTTAGCAAGTACCAAGGGTAAAGCTACAAGTTTTACCCGAGCTACTTGCTAACTTACTCGGCGTTAAAACGCCTCCTACGTCGAGAAATTGTATTGGTGTAGGTCGTCATTTATGGCGACACAATCTTGAACATTTTTTGTAGGAGCGGCTTCAGCCGTGAATTTAGATGTTCGGCGTTGAAACGCCTCCGACAAACTCGCAAACTTTCCCATCGATAAAACCTTTAAACGTTTACTTTGAGTGCTTTTTGCAGTGCCTCTACGTTTTTACAGCCAAGGTATATGTTTTTTCCGTCAGTTAAAGTTATTTTAACGGCATTTCCAACTGAGGCATTATATAACCAGCCATCACTTAGCATACGTATACCAATTCCTTGATACCATTTTGTTTGGTATGTAGAAGTATCATTAATTTTAGATAATTCAACACTTTTGCTAATAATCCCAAACCCAAAATACCAACGAAGCGTTTGATCATCGATGACAATTGTTAGTGAAAAGAATAACAAAGTAATAAGCAGGTTTATCGATAATATAATTATTTTGAGGCCAGCCAGTTCAGGCGATAAGAATATAAAGGCACTAATCACTAATAAAATAATAATTAACGAGTAATTTATTTCTGTCTGTTTATACATAGATTAATATCCTTTTAAGTCAGAACGTAAATAAATACTTAATTATTAGTATAGCAAAGGCAAGAGCAGATATGATTACCCGTTCAAACGCGCTAAAGCACGACCTACAAAACATCGTAGGAACGGCTTCAGCCGTGAATCTTTGGATGTTTGGCTTTAAAGGCCTCTGTTGAGGGATTATATTGATGTAGGTCGTCATTTATGGCGACAAAACGTTAAATATTTTTCAAATGACGCGCTAAAGCACGACCTACAAAACACCGTAGGAATGGCTTCAGCCGTGAATCTTTGGATGTTTGGCTTTAAATGCCTCTGTTGAGGGATTATATTTATGTAGGTCGTCATTTATGGCGACAAAACGTTAAATATTTTTCAAATGACGCGCTAAAGCACGACCTACAAGAGTGCGCGCGAAACAAGTTTCACGCCTACAAGGTCTAACTTGGTAACTTACTCACTCTTCGCCGGCTTTTTCAAAATCTTATCTTTAAAATCAAGTACCTTGCCAATGCCAGAGCCTAGTTTCATTAGGCTTTGAAGTTGCTCAGGGCTTAAACGTTGTAGCTCTGCAGACCATTTGGTTACAGTTTCGAGCAGGTCGTGAATTTCTTGCATTTGCTGCTGAGCAAAGCGCTCATCATCAGTGTGGGCTTCTTCTAAAATGTTATCGCGAAGCAGGCTAAGGGTTGGGTCTATCTCGCGCTTTTTACGCTCTTCGAATACACGGTTGGCCATATCCCAAATGCTGCCAGCAGGGCCGTAGTATTCTTTACGGTCACCCGGAATATGATGCACTTTAATTAAGCGCCAAGACTGTAGCTCTTTAATACCCATACTGACGTTTCCGCGCGAGATACTTAAGGTATCGGCAATTTCATTGGCGGTCATTGGTTCTTTAGTAATGGTTAATAATCCACACATTTGACCAATGGTGCGGTTAAAGCCCCAACGGCTACCCATTTCACCGCAGTGCATAACAAAAGCTAAGTTTTTTTCAGATAGGCTCATAATTTTTAGTATTCAAAAATTTCAGAAATTAAATGCTAGCACGCTCGGGGTATAACTAAAAGAAATAGCCACTATGCAATCTGCTACTACTAAAGTGTAGATACGCCACATTTTAAATTTAAGTTATTGAATTTAAATAATAGTTTAATTAAATGCCGCAGTGATTAGCTATTTGATGTGGATCAATAATAGTGACAGTTAATAAGTTTATCGTATAGGCTGAAATCTAATAATACCATGGAGGAACGTTATGAAAGCTGCAGTAAATAAAGAGTACAAGGGTAAATTAACTATCGAAGATATTCCATGCCCAGAGGTGGGAATTAACGATGTGCTAGTTAAAATTGCCGCATGTGGAGTGTGCCACACAGATTTACATGCTTGTCATGGAGATTGGCCAGTCAAACCAAAAATGCCATTAGTACCGGGCCATGAAGGGGTAGGTACTATCGAAAAAGTAGGCGCAAACATTAAACACTTATCAGTAGGCGACCGTGTCGGTGTTCCTTGGTTATATAGCGCCTGTGGTCATTGTGAGTTTTGTTTAGAAGGTAAAGAAACCTTATGCCTTGAGCAGCACAACACTGGGTATTCAGTTGATGGTGGTTACGCCGAGTACTGTGTAGCCCATGGTGATTACGTGGTTAAAATTCCTGAAGGATTAGGGTTTGCAGAAGCCGCACCACTATTTTGTGCGGGGGTTACAACCTATAAAGCGCTTAAAGTTACCGATGCCAAAGCGGGTGATTGGGTGGCAATTGTCGGTGTAGGCGGCCTTGGCCATTTAGCAGTGCAATACGCAAAAGCAATGGGCTTTAATGTGATTGCTGTTGATACCGGCGAGAGCAAGTTGGCACTAGCCAAAGAGCTTGGCGCAGACATCACCATAGATTTTATGAAGCAAGTGCCCTCAGAAACCATTTTTGAAAAAGTAGGCGGCGCACATGCAGTTGTGTGTACGGCCGTTTCAAAACCCGGTTTTGAGCAAGCTTATAAAAGCGTGCGCCGTGGCGGTAAATGCGTGCTTGTAGGTTTACCACCAGAAGATATGCCATTACCAATTTTCGATACCGTGTTAAATGGTGTGTCTGTTGTAGGCTCAATCGTTGGTACGCGTAAAGACTTACAAGAATGCCTCGACTTTGCAGCGAAAGGTAAAGTTAAAGCCATTATTGAAGAAAAACGCCTCGAAGATATCAACGATATATTCGACGACATGCTAAAAGGCGATATCACAGGCCGAATCGTGATGACGCTTTAAGCTAAGTCAGTTAAGGCTGTCAGGTTTAGCTGAGTGATCAATTAAATCTGACAGTCACATTACACATAGGATCAATAAGTTAACTTGTTCAGTTTCTGCCTAATTTTTACATAATGGTTAGAATAAAATTGTTTATCTAGCTAAGGTTAGGTGTAATTAAAGCTGATTATAAGCTGAGCAATTCAGGGAAAGCTAAAATAATAATAGAGCAAATTAAACTAGCTAAGAGAGCTAGAACCTCTATAAAGCCTAATTTTAGTATACCCACAGCATAAACAACAGCATATGTTGCATAACAGGCAAGTAGCATCTCAGTCCAAAAAGTGAGTATTCGACATAAACTACAGGTTACTAAATACTAAAATTTAATTTTTATAATAACTTTGAATCAAGGAGAGAATCTTGAAATTAGAAAAACTTATCATACGCAATTTTAGAGGGATTGGATTTGCTGAAATTGATATCAACGACTTCACAACCCTTGTTGGGCCAAATAATATTGGCAAATCGACAATACTAAATGCTATCCATTTGGTTCTTGATAATAAAAAACCAAAATTAGAAGATTGGCCTGGTCAAAAGGCATCAGATCAAATAATGGAAATTATATGTGAATTTGGTACTCTCGAAGAATGGGAAAAGAACAAACCTGCAATATCTAAATTACTTTTCGGAGACAGATTAAAAATTCGTGTTTCTGCTGAATGGAATGCAGAGCAGACAGATTATAGTTACGAATACTCTGTTTATAATACAGAAAACAAGTTTCCATGGTCTGACGAAAGTTTCACTAATGCAAAAAAAGATGCTACATGTAAAACGATATTTAACGAGTTGGGAATTACTTCTGCTGCTGCTTTCAAAGAGAGGGCTTCTGAATTGGAAACACACGCTCTAACTAATCATTCAGAGCATGTTATTCAGTCGGAAGATTGGCACGTTAAGAAATTTGCAAACTCGTTACAACAAGCGGTCCCACATGTAATGTATGTTCCTGCAAGCTTCAAAATAGAAGATGAGCTAAAAGCAACAAATAACAGTCCTTTTTCATTTCTTTTTACTAACAAACTATTCCCACAAGTTAAGAATGATAATACTTACCAAGATTACATCACCAAGGCTGAATTATTACAGAATAAGTTGAAGGGACAAGCTGAGGACGGTAGTGAAATAGAAGGGTTGGGAGATGCACTAGAGCAGGTTTCAAGTACGCTGAATCAGATTTTAGATTTTGATTCAAAGGTAAGGCTTGCAGTTGGTGATATTGATATCGAACCTTTATTTATGAAAGCAGCAACTTTTCTCGTAGACGAAGAAATTGAAACAAGCCTTCAATATCAGGGCAGTGGTGTTCAAAGGGCATTAGCTTTCGCAATGCTGGAAAGTAACGCTGCGATAGAATCTGAAGTTTCCGGTGAACAAAGAACAGTTATTGTTCTCTATGAGGAACCAGAGCTTTATATTCACCCTCACCTAATGCGGAGATTAAAATCAACGTTGCAAGAAAGGTCAAATTCTCCTAAGTGGCAAGTTATTTGTTCTACATATTCTCCTTTCCTAATAAATCTTGCAGAGAAACCAGAGTCACTAAAGTTAATAAAAAGAAATATGGGAAATGAACGTCAAGTTCATGAAGTAAAAAGTAATATTTTTGAAATTAATGAAGAATATGATGAACGTACAATCTTAAGAGCTGCATTAGATTTCCACCCTACAGTGTGTGAAAGCTTATTTGCGAAGCGTGTTGTCATAGTTGAAGGCGATACGGAAGTGGCAGTATTTAGCATGATTGGTGAATTAGCTCAAAAATTAGGAGTTGAAGGTAGTCTAGATAAAGATACCACCGTAGTTTCGGCTGGAGGCAAATGGACAATACCTGCATTGGCTAAAGTTCTAAATGCTCTTGATATTGATTATCGGGTTATTCATGATACCGACAGGAAAGGTCTTTCTGATGCAGAATTGGAAGAGAAAGCAGCAATTCATCCATTCAAGGCTAACGCTAAAATATCGAATATAGCAACGGTAGATCGAGTTTTTTTAGTTGAAGATACTTTTGAACATGTCCTTTGGGATCAAGAGCAAAATGAATCGGTTAAGTCTACTGACAAGCCTTTTAATTCATGGAAAAGAGTGCGTGATTATATCGACGGTAAACAGGATTTAACTGAAAAATGTGAGTCAACGCTAAAAGAAATAGTAACTTTTGCATTCTGCAAATAAAGATATCACAAAGGCAAACAGCAGGGGTCAGCAAATCTGTGCTCCTGCTAGATGCTTTATGTAATAACTACTTATTTTCTCAAAAATCGTTCTTTTATGTTTATAAAAATACTCGAAATGATTCATAGCAACCCTGTTTTTCAAATCTTGTTGTAAAATTCAAAACTATAACGAACCCTCAAGACACAAAAAGCGCGGCTTACTTAAGCCGCGCTTTTTGCTCTTTATTCACAATTAAAGTGTGTAGCTAAAGGTTAATTTAGCATTACGCTCTTCACCTGGCATACCGCCTAAGAACATTGCTTTTGAGTAATAGGTTTTGTTAAACAAGTTATTTAGGTTTAACTGTAGTTTCCAATCATCTGTTTGGTATTGAATTGCGGCGTCGTACACCGTGTAGCTTGGTACGTAGCCATCAGGAATACCGAACGAGGTTGAATGAGTGCTGCGGTCATCAACATATTGTAAGCCTGCGCTAATTGTAAGTGGCTCGGCTAAATCAAACCATTTAGCGTCATAGCTTAACCAGCTGCTTGCTGTTACATAAGGCACACCTTTTTGGCGAGAATCAAAGCTTGATGAATTTGGATTTTGCTTATCGCGCGCGTCTTGATAAACCGCGTTTACGTTAAGTTTCCATTGCTCGTTTAAATCGGCATTTAAATCAAGCTCAACACCTTTGGTTTGCTCTTCCCCATCGTAAAAGCTTTTTGGTACTGATGGATCAGATACACCGGCTTCGTAATCTGGGTTGGCATACTCAAGGTTTGTACGAGCACTATCAAATACCACAAGTGATGCTAGTAGTTGATCGTCAAAGGCTTTTACACGCATACCAATGTCGTTACTGACTGACTCTGCGTCATCTCGGTCTGCTTCGTTACCCGATACACTGCCAAGTACGCTGTAGGCTGTACGACCTTTAGAGTGATTTACAAAGAACGAGATATCATCGCTCAGTTTGTAAGTTGCACCTAGGTTGTAGGTCATACCGCTGTCTGATGTATCTGCTTCTGGCGTTGGCTCGGCGGCACTAGCACGGTAGCGTGCATCAACACCAAAGTGTTCGTAGCTTTGTTTAATACGGTTAAAGGCAACGCCTACACGGGTTGTGAAAGTGTCGTGAATATAGGCAACATGTTGAATACCCACACCCCAAGCTTGAACCTTTTTGTTGTAATCGCTGGTTTTTAGCGGGTCGTAATCAAAAAAGCTGCCTTCGCCCCAGTTTGGGTTACGAATATCAAAAATGTAAGGTAATTGACCTTGGTAAATAACCTCTCCATCTTTGTTTTTAATGACCTGATCAGCATCGTAAATTGAGTATTGTTTAAAACGAATATCGCGGTCTTCGTAGTTGGCGTTTACAAGTAGTTCGTTATCAATACCGGCAAAGCTAAAGTCATAACGCAAGTCAGCAAAGTATTGCCATGATTTTTCGTCTGCTTCTACTTGGCGGTACTCTTGGCGACGCGCGGCAAATGGGTAAAGTACGTCATCAACCACTAAAGGAGCGCGCGGATCGGCATTGATCACGCCATTACGGTTCCAATAAACATAGTTATAAGCCCCCGTTTGGCGGGCAAAGCTCGATTCGTAATTACGGTATTGTAGTTGCTGATTTAAAAATAAATTATCAGTAATAAAGTAGTTATGAGTTAACTTAAAGCGTAGCTCTTCGCCTTCGTTGTCATTTGCCATTGGCGAGATAATACCGTTATGACCAAAGGTATAAGGTGTTAGGCCATCATTTGCTGCCAGTGAGTCTGCTAATTGTTGGCGTTGCTGATCGGTTAGTTGCAGACCTTTTGCAGTTGCATCGTTAATTAAATCGGCAGCGGTTACTTCACCTGCGGTTTTACCATTCACTGAGTCGCTGTTAAAAATACGAATAGGGTGGCCAATTGAATCAACGGCAATGGCATCTTTAATATAAGCGGCAGAAATCATGATGTCTTGCTTGTCGCTCAATACGTATTTTAATGCGCCATAAATTTCATCACGGTCGTCTTTTAAGTCGCGGTAACCATCGCTGCGAGCAGTTTTTGCGTTAACGCGATAAGCAAGGTTTTCGGTTAATGCTGCTGTGCTATCAAAGCCTAATGAGTAGCTATCCCATTGACCAAGCTCGGCATTAACGGTGTGTTTTTCAGTGAATTGTGGTTTCTTTTCAATTAGGTTGATAACACCACCTGCGCTACCCATACCATATAAGCCCGTTGCAGGGCCTTTAAGTACTTCTACAGATTCAACATTGGTCATTGAACGTGTTGGGTTAAAGGTGTTACCTAGGCCTGCACCACCGTACATGCCATCATAAGTATAGTTAGCGCCTAAACCGCGGATCACTAAGTTATCGCCAATGCCGTAGTTATTACCGGCTTGAGTTACACCACTGATGTTACGCACTAAGTCTTGTAAGTTTGTAGCGCCTTGCGAGTTGATAAGCTCTTGGTCTACAACCACTACAGGAGCTGGTGTTTCCATAAGGCTCATATTTGATTTAGTGGCAAGGCCAGAATCAAGTACTACACGGTTTTGTTTGTCGTATACGGTAATACGTTCAACTGAGTCTAAATCGTTGGCGTTTGCATTGAATGCGCTTAAGCAGGCTAGGGCTAAAATTGAGTATTTATGTGTCGTCATTATAGGTAAATTGTCGATGTTTTTCGGCAATGATAATGCGAGTTGTTTTCATTTCAAGTTTTATTTATCTGTTTTGGGTAATTTCCTTTTTTGTATACAGGTTGCTAACAACTGGTTTTATGGTTGGTAATCTTGTTTACGATATAGATACAAGAGGGGTTGCTGGCTTCACTCATGCAAAGCCAGCAAAATAGCTTATTTAAAAACTTTGCCGTCTTTCATAACAAATTGTACATCTTCAAGTACTGCAATGTTTTCAAGCGGGTTGCCTTTAACGGCAATAATATCGGCTAAGAAACCGCTTTTGATTTGGCCAAGTTGATCATCCACTTTTAACAGTTTAGCGCTATTGATGGTGGCAGACTGTAAGGCTTGCAGTGGGGTCATACCAAATTCAACCATACGCGAAAACTGCTTTGCGTTATCGCCATGCGGGTAAATGGCTGCATCGGTACCAAATACCATGTTTACGCCTGCTTTTACTGCACGGCTAAAGCTATCGCGTTGTTTTTTAGACACTTGGCGTTCTTTATTGAGGTTTTCTTCTGCAACCCCATTTTGTTCACCAAAGGTAAGAGTGTACTCAGTGTTGTAAATATCCATTGAGAACCAAGTGCCGTGTTCTTTGGCAAGTTTAATGGCTTCGTCATCAACAAAGCTAACGTGCTCAACACTGTCTACACCGGCAACAATGGCCGCTTTAATACCACTGGTACCATGCGCATGAGCAGCAACGGTTAGGCCGCGTAAATGAGCTTCGTCAACAATGGCGTTCATTTCGTCTTGGCTATATTGTTGAATACCGACTTTTGTGCCTTTTGAGAATACCCCGCCTGTAGCGCAAAACTTAATGGCATTAGCACCGTACTTAATGTTTTCACGTACTTTAGCACGCACTGCCCAAGGGCCATCGGCAACGCCTTCGGCGGTGTATTTCATTTCTGGTGGTAACCGGTTGTTATCACAGTGGCCGCCAGTAACACCTAAAGATGGGCCAGCCGCCCAAATACGTGGGCCAACAATATCGCCTGAGTTAATGCCATCGCGTACTGCAATCACGCTGTAGCCTTCTGCGCCTAAGTTACGCAGCGTTGTAAAGCCTGCATACAGTGTTTTTTCGGCAAAGTGCGCCGCTTTAATAGCTTTACGCGGAATCGATTGACCAATACGCTCACTGCGCGGCACGGTAGGGTCGCTTGTTAAATGCACATGCATATCCATTAAACCTGGTACCAGAGTCAGCTCTGGTAATTGAATATGCTTATCGCCGTCTTTTAAGTTTGGCTGTTTATTGCTTTGTACAGCTGTAATTTGACCATTATCTATACTGATAAGTGGTGATTTAATCAGTTTACCTGAATTTACATCTACCATGGCTTTTGCCGATAAGTAGGTGGTTGCGTAGGTATTTAGAGAGGTTAGGCAAGCTAGGCCTAGGCTAATAGCAAGGGCTGTCTTTTTCATTTTTATTCAAAATTGGTAAGTCGAGCCGCCACTCTAGCAATCAGCTTGCAAAGTGTAAATAAACTGCGATAAGTTGCAGCGATACTTGCTAAATAGGGAACTAAACCCTCATAATTTACGCGTACTTAATATAAGGGCAGGGAAAGAATGAAAAACGTAAAACTAGCACTACTTAGTTCGGCAGTGATGTTTGCATTACTTGGTTGTAATGAATCAACGCCAAGCAACGAAAAACCAACTCAGGCAGTAAGCAAACAAGCGCCAAGCGCAACGTCAGCCACAGAGCAACTAGATACATTACTAGCAGACTACTTTGAAGCAGGCTTAAAGTTTAATCCAATTGGTGGTACTTACATTGGCCGTAGCGAATTTAACGACCAATTTATTGCACCTATTAGTAAAGCAAACCGCGATGAGCAGCTTAACTTTGTTAAAGAATACAAGAACAAACTAGCAAATATCGACAAAGCGCAATTAAAGGGTCAGTCATTATTGAGCTACGAAATTCTAGCCCGCGATTTAGACCTTGCGATTGAAGGCGCTCAGTTTCCAAGTTACTTAATGCCAATTAACCAAATGGGCGGGGCGCATAATACCTTTGCTGCATTAGGTTCTGGGCAAAGTGCACAACCTTTTAACACGGTCGAAGATTATCAAGCATTTGAAAAACGAGCTGATGGTTTCATCGCTTGGTTAGACAGTGTTGAACAATCAATGCGCCAAGGCATGAAAGACAAAGTGGTTCTTCCTAAACCGCTTGCTGAAAAACTATTACCACAATTTCAAACTCATATCGTAGAAAAGCCAGAAGAGTCATTATTCTGGGGGCCAATTGCTCAGTTACCTGAGTCTTTCAGCGACGAGCAAAAAGCACAGCTAACAAGCGCGTACACGGCGATGATCAGCGAGCGTTTAGTGCCTGCGTATCAAAAAATGGCTGACTTTTTAGCGAATGAGTACATTCCAAATGCCCGTGAAAGCATTGGTTACAGTGACCTACCAAATGGTAAAGCTTGGTATGAGTACCAAATTAAACAGCATACAACGCTGAGCTTAAACGCCGATGAAATTCATGACATTGGTTTAAGCGAAGTATCGCGTATTTTATCTGAGATGAAAAAAGTCAAAGAGACAGTCGGTTTCGAAGGCGATTTAAAAGCGTTTTTTGAACACCTAAGAACCTCAGATGAGTTTTACTACGATACGCCAGAAGAGTTAATTGCCGCGTACGAAGCAGTAAAAGAAAAAATTGATGCTAAGCTGCCGCAAATGTTCGATATTGCGCCAAAAGCGCCATACGTTGTAAAAGCTGTTGAAGATTTCCGCGCTGAATCTGCTGCGGGTGCATCTTATCAGTCGCCAGCGCCAGATGGCTCACGCCCAGGTATTTTCTATATCAATACCTTTAACCTAAAAGCACAGCCTAAGTTTTTGCTTGAAACCTTGTCTATTCACGAAGCAGCGCCGGGTCACCACTTTCAAATTGCCTTGCAACAAGAAATTGAAGGATTACCACTATTCCGTAAATTTGGTGGTTACACGGTATTTGCAGAAGGTTGGGCATTGTATGCAGAAAGCTTAGGTAAAGAGCTTGGCTTATTTACCGACCCTTACATGTGGTACGGCCGTTTATCAGATGAGCAATTACGTGCAATGCGCTTAGTGCTTGATACTGGTTTCCACGCAAAAGGTTGGACACGTCAACAAGGTATTGATTACATGTTGGCTAACTCATCAATGGCCGAAAGCGACATTATCGCCGAAGTTGAGCGTTACATTGCATGGCCGGGCCAAGCGCTGTCGTACAAGTTAGGTCAGTTCAAAATTCAAGAACTACGTGACTACGCGAGCAAAGAGCTAGGCGATAAGTTCGACATTAAAGCTTTCCATACGCAAGTTCTGATTGATGGCGCATTACCTATGCCAATTCTTGAAGAGAAAATTAAGCGTTGGGTTAACGAGCAAAAGTAGCACCTTTGCGCGCATGCTGGCTTTACGCTAGAATGCGCGCTGTTTAGGGGCTTTGAGTAATACCATGTTAGAAGATCAATTTTGGCTTAAGCGCTCGCTTGAGCAAATGTCACAACCTGAATGGGAAGCCATTTGTGACGGCTGTGGTAAATGTTGTTTAAACACATTTATCGACAGTGAAGACGAAGATGAATTTACCGCAACGGATCAACTTCGCGAGGGTGAAGAACTTATTTTCACTAATATCGTTTGCCAATACCTAGACAACGACACCTGTGGGTGTAGCGAATATGCGAACCGCCAAACCTTGGTGCCTTCATGTGTAAAGCTCACTAAAGAAAACCTCAAAGATATCTTTTTTATGCCGCAAAGCTGTAGCTACCGCCGCCTTTACGAAGGCCGTGGCCTTGCGTCTTGGCACCCGCTACTAAACGGTGGCAGTAAAGACATGATGCATGAGTTGGGTATTTCTGTGCGTGACAAAACAGTGAAAGACTGTGATGTAGACCTAGATGACTTTGACCTTTACGTGGCCGAGTGGCCAACCAGAGACATTGATTAATGAGCACACTTAAAGCCAGCATTGGCTTGTTAAACCCAAAAAGCCCAACCAATGTGGGTGGCGTATTACGTGCCGCGGGTTGTTACAACGCCAAGCAGGTGTTTTTTACTGGTAGCCGCTATTTACGCGCTAATAAGTATCACACCGATACCAAAAATGTGCTTGAGCATATTCCACTTACGCAAGTTGAAAGCCTAGAGCAAGCTAAGCCTGACGGTGCCACAACGGTGGTGATTGAGCTTGTTGAAGGTGCAACGCCGCTGCCTGAATTTAAGCACCCTGAAAACGCATTTTATGTATTTGGCCCAGAAGATGGCTCGGTCAGTAAAGACGTGCTGAAATGGTGTGATGAAGTAGTGTATGTACCAACTATAGGCTGTATGAACCTAGCCGCAACCTGCAATGTTGTGCTGTACGACCGACTTGCCAAACTCGGTGGTATTGAGAGTTCAAACGACACCATTTGTAATAGTCGAGACACTAACAACTCACTTAAATGGCAACAAAAAAAGAGCGCTAAATAGCGCTCTTTTTAGATTCAAACTCAAAACTACTTTTTAGTAATTTGTACGTTACTTTCAAGGCCAATGCCGTTGTCGGTAATGTCTGTGGCAAGATACACACCTACAGGTTGGTCGCGTAGCGAATCAAGCTCAGCCATTTCTTCATCACTTAATTGACCCATTGATGCAATCGTATCAAGCAAAGGTAATAAGATTTTTTGTACGTCGAATGCCATGTTCACAAAGCCATTTTTAGTGACACTTTGCGACTCTAAAGTCTCGGCTATCTGCGCTGACTTATCACCCGTGAAAATCACAATATGATTTCCTTTAAGGGCCATTTTAATATCAAAGTTAAGTGGCACAGGCGATGGAATGTATTCATTGATCAGCACTGCATCACCATTGGCTGGTAGTTTTATGTTCGCAAGTGGCGGCACAAAACCTTGCGCAATTGAATACAAGCCATGGGCGTCGGTCGCAGATAGGGTAACGATGGCATCAAGTTTGTCTATTTGTGGGCCGTTGTAGTCATCAATGGTCAATGCAGCGTCTTGAACACTCACACTCATACCTTGCACGCCGTTTGCAAAACCCGACATCATAGCAAGGCCAGCGGTGCTTACTTCTTGCATTTCATTTTGTAGTGCGACAATTGGGCCACAGTTAAACTCAGCTGACTTAATTGCACCCGTTAATGTATTCGCTAGCGGCAGGACTTTTGCTACATCAATACCATAAGCAACACTCATCATTTGCCCGTCAAGCCCAGTGGTATGTTTTGGCACAAAACCACGCACGGCTTGTAGGGTATTTAGTAAGTCTTGATCTGTGCTTTGCAATATTGCTTTTACGTCAAAGTCGGCGTAGTCGGCGGTAATACGGGTTTTTGTTGTGCCAGATACTGTTGCAGGCCATTTTGCGGCAATGGCTGCAATATCATCTTGACACTCAGGAGTTGAAATCGCTGCAAATGCGTTTGATTGCTGGGCTTTATCAAGTAGCTCTTTGAGCATCTGGTGTAAGCGAGAGTCTTCTTTGCCAGTTACTGCATTGGCGATACGTTGATGATCAACAAAGCCAACCGAGTTGCCATCAAGCGAGAAAGTTTTAATAAGCTCAGGCAGTTTTTTAGTCTCAGCCAATGATTGAGCCGGCTTTTCTACACCAAGGGCAATACGTAAATCTTGATCATTAGAAAGCGCAGTGGTCAGTGTTAAGGTAGCCCAATTGTTGTGAGTTGATGCAATTAGGTTGAAGTTATCTAAGCCTTCAAGTTCAATCGCAAAGCGGGTGTAGCTTACGCCTTCAAGGCTTTCTGTTGTATACGCAATACCTGTTTCATCAGCAGATTGCTTAATGCTATTGATAATGCTGCTTTGATCAGCGACCTGAAAACGTACAATCGGCATTAAACCTTGCGCATACATCATGCCTTTGTAGTCATCACCAAAGCCCCAAATCGATTTGAAGGCATCGTAAGAGCTCAGTGATTGTTGGTATTTTTCCATCAGTGATGCAAGGAATAGGGCATTCTTATCATCAACGGTTTTAAGCTCAGCAATGATGGGCGTTAAATCGCTCGTGCCTTTCATTGCATCTGGCATAAGGGCAAAGTATTTGCTGTACGGAAACGGCTTAAGTTGACCATAAAAAACCGCCGTATCGGCAGGCACGTAAGCAAGCTCAGGTAAATCTACATCAACACTGGCTTTATTTTGAGAGTACAACAATGCACCTGCAACAATGGCAATCGCGCCTCCAGCAAGAAGCTTATTATTCATAGGATGAATTCCTTTTTCTTTAATTAGTTGAAAAACATACCATGATTATCATCAACAGTTCTAGGTTTAGATACCTCTTAGAGTGAGATCATTATTTTTGTTTGTTTCAAATTATGTCTGAATTTCATCGCAAATCTTAGTAATAAATAATTGCTCATGTCATTTTGAATAAATAAAAATAACGATAAGGAAAAGGATTTTGCAACTAAATCAATTTTTTAAAGTAGCAACAACCCTCGTAGCATCGGCTGTGTTAGCCGCTTGTAGTTCACAACCTGTTGCGTTGGATCCTGTTATTGGTGATACAGGGCAAGCTTTATCGACAATTGCACTTAAAAGTGATGTTAAGCACTACGATTTGGCACTTGAGGTATTTCCAGATAACCAACGTATTGAAGGTGTTGCTAGAACAGAGTTTAAAGTGCTAGAAGCCACTCAATTTGTAGAATTAAAATTGGATAGCCGCTTTACAATTAATGAAGTGAGCTCAAAAGGGGAGGCTCTTAAATATGAACGAGATGGCGGTGTAATTCGGGTTGACTTAGGTGAACAACAAGCAAAAGACAGCATGGTAAGCATTGCTATAGCCTATCAAGGGTTTCCTCATATAGCTAAAAATGCTCCTTGGGATGGCGGTTTTGTATTTTCAAAAACAGAGGAAGGTGAACCTTGGATAGCAACGGCTGTACAAGGTGAAGGCTGCGACTTATTTTGGCCATGTAAAGATCATTTTGCAGACAAAGCAGATAGTATGCGCATTCGTCTAACAGTACCAGAAGGACTAAGTGCGGTGACTAATGGCGTTTTACAAGAAGTGAAGCCAGTTGATGGTAATAAACAGCAGTTTGATTGGCTGTTATCAGTGCCAGCCAGTGACTATAACATTGCAATTAATATTGGCCCCTATACGCGAATTCAAACCGATTACACCAGTGTTAACGGCGCGACTGTACCCATCGAATTTTGGTCACTCAAAAAAAATGAGCAAAAAGCACGCGAGCTTATCGAAAATGATTTACGCCAACAGGTTATGTTTTTTGAAAAGATGCTTGGTCCATATCCATGGGGCGGTGAAAAGTTAGGTTTTGTTGAGACGCCACACTTAGGCATGGAACATCAAACAATCAACGCGTATGGTAAAAAATACAAACGCGACCCTAATGGTTATGATTGGTTACTGCAACACGAATTAGCTCATGAATGGTTTGGCAACTTAATGACTCATGAGAAGCTCAATGATGCATGGCTTCATGAAGGGTTTGGTTTTTATATGCAACCAAGTTACAGCCTATATAAGTTTGGTGACGCAGCTTATAACCACAGCATGTATAAGTCGTTTTTAGGGCTGAAAAACTGTAAAGCCATTGTGCTTGATGGACAAGTAACATCTGACCAAGCGTTTAACTCTGATATATATGGCAAGGGTGGCTGGACATTACACACTCTTCGCTGGCTAGTTGGTGAAGATATATTTTGGCAAGCAACACGTGAGCTACTTTATGGTTTGAACGACACTAAGCAATTGGCTTATCCAATTTCACCGCGCTATCGAAATACCGACGAGTTTATTAGCATTGTTAATCGTTTAACGGGTAAAGACTATCAATGGTTTTTTAATATGTATCTTAAGCAGGCTGAATTACCTAAACTTGATGTTGTTCAATCAGCTAACAGATTGACACTTAAATGGAACAAGAACTCTTTGCAAGGAAAGTCATTCCCTATGCCAGTTCCAGTGCAAATAAATGGCTCGTTGGAAACTTATTCTGTTGAAAGTGGCGAGATTAGCATTGCTTTAAAAGCGGGGGATCATGTGGTGATCGATCCAAACATGAAGGTGTTTAGGTATTTACCAATTATCGATAAATGTACAACTGAGCAATAGCGAATCAGCCCGGCATTAATTACTTAATGCTGGGCTTTAAACTCAACATTCTTAGGCTAAATCGGCCGCGCTCGGCAATGAAGCAAATGCACCATAGCGGCTTACTGCAAAAGCGCCAGCTTTAGCTGCATAAGCAATGGTTTGTTCAATATTTGCTGGGGTTTGGCAAAACGCTTTAAAGCTTTGTTTGTTTTCACAATGCTGACCAATCTTTGACAGCATACCACCGATAAAGGCATCGCCTGCGGCTGTGGTATCAACTACTTTTGTAGCTGGTGGGCTAACTTGGCCTTTAAAATCTGCGTGATAGAAGCTAATAGCTTCACCGCCATTGGTTACCAGCAAGCAGGTTACACCGGCCTTTAAAATGGCATCAATGGTATGTTCAAGTGGCATTGCTTGATGGCTTTTTTGATTTAAAAACTCAAGTTCTTCAAATGAGAGTTTTACGATATCTGCCAAAGATATAACATGCCACATTCTATCGAGTGTATGGCGCATACTTGGCCAGAGGTTTTCGCGCAGATTCATATCAAAACTACAAATCGCGCCGGCTTTTTTCGCCTGAGTTAAACCATAAATTGTTGTTTGATAGATGTTGTGCTCAGTCAGACTGTTGCTGCATACATGCATGATGGCGTGATTTGCAAACATTGCATGGTCGAAGTCGTCTACGCTATAAAGTAAATCAGCGGCTGGTGGGCGATAAAAGCTAAATGAGCGTTCACCACTTTCATCAAGTGATACAAATGCAAGCGCTGTTTTGGCTGCATCAGTAAAGCGGCAATAAGATGTATTAACGCTATGTTGATCTAGCTCATCTTTAATAAAGTGGCCAAACATATCATCGCCTAACATGCCACAAAAGCTGGTGTTTAGGCCTAGTTTTGCTGCTGCAACAGCCACATTGGCAGGTGCGCCACCTGCGTATTTGGTAAATGACTCTGGTTGTTTACCATCTGATAAAAAGTCGATTAATGCTTCGCCAAAACACACTAAACTCATTATGCATTCCTCAAGGTTAAGGTTCTTAATACTTCGTAGCAGGCACCCATAGTATGGTAGTCAGTTTTGCCTGCTGGCGATTTTTCGTTACTGTAAGGTTGGTTTTGGGCAGATAAAATACGATACCAAGCACCATATTGGTGATCTACCATATGCTGCCAACTGTACAGCCAAATTTTTTCGTACCATTGCCAATAGCTTTCGTCATTTGTGGCATCAGCGAGTAGGGCCGCTGCCGCTAATGACTCGGCCTGCACCCAAAAGTATTTATCGCTATCACAAATTTGCTTATCTGGTGCAAAGCCATAGAAAATGCCACTATGTTGCTGATCCCATGCAATGCTTAGGGTTTCATCAAACAGGCTTTTGGCGCGCGTTACCAACCAAGGTTCATCAATATGGCGGTGTAAAATAAGTAACAGTTTTGCCCACTCAGTTTGATGACCTGGCTGAAATCCCCAAGGTCTAAATAAATGCTGTGGGTCATCTTTGTTGTAATCTAAATCGATTTGCCAGTTTTTATTGTAATGCTCCCAGACAAACTGTTGGCTGTGTGCAGCTAGTTTTACTGTAAAGGTCTCGGCAAGCTGTTTAGCACGCTTTAAATAACGGGTCTCGTTGGTTGCTTCAAAACACATGAGTAAGGCTTCGCATAAATGCATATTGGCATTTTGGCCTCGGTAGTCATCTGCATGGCTAAAGTCGGCATTTTGTTCATCTAAGTAGGCATTATGCTGGGGTTCAAAGTAGTACTGCTCTAATAAGTCCCATACCTGCGAAATGGTATTTTTACAATCGCTAATGCCTGCTTTTAACGCAACTGCGTTTGCAAGCAATACAAAGGCAAGCCCGTAGCAATGGTTGGTATCGTCTAAAACAGTTACCTTGCCGCTCTCATCTTGCTTTATAAGCCAAGCATAACCCCCGGATGCTTGCTTATGCGCATGTTCAAGGTGGGCTAAACCATGTTTAGCAAGGCTTAAATATTCAGGTTCTTTGAACTCGATATACGCCATCGCGTAGTTAAAAACAAAGCGGGTACTCGATACTAAATGACGAGTTTGTTTATCGTAAATTGCGCCATCATTTTTAAAATACTGATAAAACCCAGCTAAGCCATGGGCTGTATGATCAACACAATGAGGATGATAAAAAGCAAGGATGTCTTTTATGTGCTGTTTAAGAAAAACAGGGCTTTTAAAGTCAACTGTGGCCATGGTGTATCAATAAATCTATGTTCGTTTTGCAACTATAGCAGGAAATAAAAATATTGGAACGTTCCTAGTAAATCTTTGTGCTATTTTTGCTTCAATGTGTAGAATCAAGGGTAACTTGTTAACGGAGTGAAAACCACGTGAGTGAAATAAATACAAACCAATCGTTTGTCGCCGATGGTTCGCAGCAAAATAAAAACTACCTGCTACCACTGACGGCAATGACAACCCTGTTCTTTTTATGGGGCTTCATTACAGTTTTAAATGACGTTTTAATCCCGCGTTTAAAAGGGGTATTCGATCTAACCTACACAGAGGCAATGCTGGTTCAGTTTTGTTTCTTTGGTGCTTACTTTATCGTTTCGCTACCAGCGGGTATGTTGGTTAAAAAAATGGGCTACAAAAACGGTGTACTAACTGGCTTAGTCGTGGCATCAATCGGCTGTATGTTATTTTACCCAGCGGTTGTTGTGCATGAGTACTGGTTATTCTTAGGTGCATTATTTGTACTTGCAGCCGGTATTACCGTATTACAGGTATCAGCTAACCCGTATGTTGTGGCGTTAGGTCCTGAAAAAACGGCATCGTCACGTTTAAATTTAGCACAAGCACTTAACTCACTAGGCACAACAGTTGGCCCATATGTGGGTGGTATTTTATTCTTCGGTACAGCGGGTACGTTAGCTGCAAACGCAGCAACCGCTGAGTCGGTTAAAGTACCTTACCTTATGCTTGCAGCAGCATTACTGACTATTGCTGTGGTATTTGCCTTCTTTAAATTACCAGTAATTGCAGAGCATACAGAAGAGCAAGACTGTAAAGCGAAAGGCCACAGCCTAGCTGAAGCACCTCATTTAATGATGGGTGTTGTGGGTATCTTCTGTTACGTAGGTGCTGAGGTTTCAATTGGTAGCTTCTTAGTAAATTACTTTGGTGAAGAGCATATTGCTGGCCTTGAAGAGCATGCGGCTGCAAGCCTAATTGCTTACTACTGGGGTGGTGCTATGGTGGGTCGTTTTATTGGCTCTGCTGCACTGCAAAAGATTGCGCCTTCAAAAGCGTTATTCTTTAATGCCATGATGGTTATTGTATTGCTATTAGTGACTATTTTCACTGAAGGTGATGTAGCGCTTTACTCAGTACTAGCGATTGGTTTATTCAATTCAATTATGTTCCCAACTATTTTCTCTGTTGCAATCGAAAGCTTAGGCTCACTTACTAGTAAAGGTTCGGGCTGGTTATGCTTAGCAATCGTTGGTGGTGCCTTAGTACCATTAGTACAAGGTGTGGTTGCAGATACGGTTAGTATTCAGCAAAGCTTCTTTGTACCAGTGATTTGTTATGCATTTATCGCTTGGTATGGCTTAAACGTTGTACGTTTGGCTGATAGCTGGAAGAAACGCATAGCTTAAATAGCTATTTAATAAAAAACCCCGCACTGAGATGCGGGGTTTTTTATGTTTGTAATTCAGTCTTATAAACAAAGTTAAATGACAAATAGATTTAATGAATACGTATTCAGAATGTATTTTTTACCTGTTTTTTAGGAACGTTCCAGTACTGTGTTTTTTAAATTGATCTAATAATTTACTTTAGATGCAGGATTTGCTGCCGTTAACAAAGTAATTGATTTTTATGGAAAGCGTTTATTTTCAATAATGAACGTTTTTTCTAGTTTTAGCTTAAATTTATAAGACAAAGAGCTCTAAATTTGTTAAATATAAATGCGCTAACAACGAAAAAAATAACAAACAGGTTTGTCATGCAAAGCACTCTTAAATTTACCACCAAGGTAACTGTGGCTGCATCACTGGTTTTAGTGATCGTGCTCGGTTTATTCACGATTAACAACTTCATCTCTATGCGCAGCCAAACGCAGGAGCAGCTTTCGCTGGTTCTACAAGAGATTTCTCAGTCAGTGTCGCAAAACATAGCCAACTGGTTGAATGCTAAGTTAGCGATTGTCTCGTCGGTTGCAGACACATATCAACTTGGCGACAGTAAAGAACTGACACTCACACAACTCAATACAGCTGACAAAGCCGGTAATTTCAAAAATACTTATATTGGTATCACTGACGGCACCTTTGTGTTGAATGACCAATCTGTTGTGTTGCCACCCGATTACGACGCTACAACACGTCCATGGTACAAACTGGTTGAGAACAAAACCAATACTGCATTTACAGCCCCTTATATTGATGTAACAACTAATGAACTGACAATTTCGGCTGTAGCACCAATGCAAGCAAACGGCGTATTTAGTGGTGTTGCAGGTGCCGATATCGATATGAAAACCATAACTAAAATCGTCAACGAAATTGACTTTTTAGGTTTCGGTTATGGTTTTTTACTTGATAGTGAAGGGCGAATTTTAAGCCACCCAGAAACTAAATTTAACGATAAAAACATGCGCGACTTATTTGGCAAAAGCCTGTCGTTAAAATCTGAATTTGTAGAAGTACAGGTAGGTGGTTTAGATAAACTTGTTTCGTTCACTAAAATTAAAGGGATTCAAAACGTTGATTGGTATTTAGGAGTGGTGATCAACGAAGAAATTGCTTATTCATCAGTTGCTTCATTTAGAAATATGGCGGCTATCTACATGCTGATGGGTATAGTTGCGATTGTATTAATGATGCAGTTTTTACTTCGCTATTTAATGCGTCCAATGCAGCGCTTAAACGATGCAATTAAAGACATTGCGCAAGGTGAGGGCGATTTAACCCGCCGCCTTGAGGTTGAAAACAATGACGAGTTTGGCGAGCTAAGCCATTACTTTAATGCGTTTATCGAAAAAATTCATACATCAATCGAGCAAGTTAAAAATACCACCGTTGAACTTGAACGCCTAGTTGAGAGTTTAGTTAATCAAACTCAAGGCACCCTCGACATGTATGCAGACCAAACAAAACGCACTGATAACGTTGCCACCGCAATCAATGAGCTGACATCTAGCGCGGTAGAAATCTCCAATAGTGCTAGTAATGCATCAACGTTAGCAACCAGTGCTAATAGCCAATCTTTACAAAGCCAATCTGCCTTAGCTGATAACTTAGAGGCTATTAATGCTTTGTCTCGTAATATGGAGCAAGCACAAAAAACTATTAATAGTTTAGATGCACACACAGTAAGCATCGGCCAAGTTCTCGAAGTGATAAAAGGTGTTAGTGAACAAACTAACTTACTAGCGCTTAATGCTGCAATTGAGGCGGCCCGTGCAGGTGAAGCGGGTCGTGGTTTTGCGGTTGTTGCTGACGAAGTGCGTCAACTAGCCCATCGTACACAACAATCTACCCAAGAAATCGAAGACACTATTTCTCAGTTACAACAAGGCTCAGCCTCGGCGGTAGAAGTAATGACTGCCAGTATTCGCGATAGCGAAAAGAGTGTCGAGCAGGCACGTATTGCCGGCGATAAAATGGCTGAAGTCACACGAGCTATTGAATCAATTGACGACGTAAATCACAGTGTTGCCAATGCTACGACTGAGCAAAACCACGTGATCCAGAGCTTAGACAGTGACATTCATTCGATTAGCGAACTATCTAATCAAGGTCAAAGTAACCTTAACAATACACTTAATGAATGCACTAAGCTAAAAGCACAGTTTTATGAATTAGAAAAACTTGTTTTGAAATTTAAAGTTTAATTTTACACCGAGCATTTACAATTGGAACAAAACTGGCTTAGTGCCATCACCATAAACAGTGTCGACACGGCGGATAAACAACGCCGTGCTTTCACGTTATTTACTATGGCGTTTTTTGCCATCGTATTGATCACTTCGTTAGTGTTGTCTAACTACCATATTTACGCAGTGCAATTGACAGTGATGTTATTGGTAAGTGATATAACCATTGTTTTATGTATGTTGTATTACTTCCGTACTGGTGCGCTGGTTTTGGTAACCAGTATCATTTTGTCTATTATTTTGTTGTTATGCATGTCTTTGGTTTATACCGGTGGCAAAGAAAATACGGCACTGTATTGGTTGATGTTTTACCCTATTGTCAGCTATGTCACATTAGGCTTAAGAACGGGCAGTATTCTTGTCGGTAGCATGTACTTAAGTGCATTGGTTTTATTACTCGGGCCAGATATTGGTCAAGCTAGATACGGGCCAGTCGAAATGTCGCGTTTTTTAGCTTCTTTTACCATGGTGATTTTGTTTTCTGCAATTAGTGAATACTTCAGACAAAAAAGCCATCAAAAGATTGCTGATATCACTTTAATTGAAAAGCGCGATGCCTTGACCGATCCTCTTACAGGCCTTGCGAATCGTCGTTATATTTATGAACATATTCAGCCTCGCCTTGAAGCTGAAGCGGCAAACTACTTACCCATGTCGGTATTATTGATTGATTTGGATAACTTTAAATCTCTCAACGATAGTTATGGCCATGACTTTGGTGATCAGGTCTTGATAGCGTTTACTGCTATGTTGCACGATAAATTGCGTGGCACAGATATAAAAGCACGCTATGGCGGCGAAGAGTTCATCATTTTATTGCCTAAGGCAGGGATTCAGATTGCTCATGCTGTAGCCGAAAAGTTACGTGCTTATGTTGCGCAAAAGCAAATCCCCTATGATGTTGGGCAGTCTGTTACCATTACTTGCAGCATTGGTATTGCTAGCCTAGACCGTGGAAGCCAGTTTAGTAAAACAATTAAGCAAGCTGATGACAACCTCTATAAAGCGAAAGCAAAAGGGCGTAACTTAGTAGTGTCGGAATTGAGTGAGATAAGCTAAATGGCAAAGCTAATTTATGTTTACGACCCCATGTGTAGTTGGTGTTGGGGCTACAGAGAAACTTGGTTAAAACTCCAAGCAGCCCTTGGTGGTAAACTTGCTATTGAATATAAAGTGGGTGGCCTTGCTCCCGATTCAGATGAGCCAATGCCAAAAGATATGCAGCAGTTTTTACAGCAAACATGGAAGCGAATAGAGCAGCAACTTGGCACACCGTTTAATTATGAGTTTTGGCAAACCGCTCAACCACGTCGCTCTACTTACCCAGCATGCCGCGCAGTGCTTGTGGCAAGGCAACACAATAAAGAGCACGAAATGCTCTACGCCATTCAAAAAGCTTACTACTTAAATGCACAAAATCCATCGGACATCAGCACCCTTGTAAGCCTTGTAGAGCAAATTGGGTTAGAAAAAAACGCATTCATTAAAGAAATTGAAAGTGAAAATATAAACTCATTGCTTATGGCCGAAATAAACCAAGCCAGAAGCTTACCTATTCAAGGTTTTCCGTCGTTAGTCCTTGAAAATAAAGGACTCTACATTGCTATTCCTGTTAATTACCAAGACTGGCAAAGCACTTATCAGCAATTAATTGATACTATTTAATCTCGTTTTTGCATTTGGCTTATTTTTGATCAGCTATTGCAAGTTGGGCTCATTTGAGCCAATATTGTAAGCTCATATGGTCTATTTTTTTTGGGAGCTGTTATGGCAAATGCTGAATTAAAAAGTTTTAAACCGAGTCGCGATAACAAATCTAGTTTTTGGATTGCTCTAGGCATTGAAGACGCCAAAACAGCTCGTATGGATGCGGTACACCAAGGATTTAAACCTAAGGTATATCGCAATATTATCGAAAAAACAAAGTTGTCTCAGAACGAGTTTCATAGTGTTACTCATATACCAGTGAGCACTATTAAGCGCCGACTCAAAAACGGAGAACGCTTTAACACCCAGGAAAGTGACGCGATTTATAGGCTAGCAATGCTTATTAAGTTAGCTACTGAATTATTTAATGATGAGAAACGTGCATTAGAATGGATGCGTGAAAGTGTCTATGGGTTAGGAGGCAAAAGGCCGTTAGATATGGTGTCTACAACTGTAGACTTTGAAATTGTAAAAGATCTTATCGGTAGAGTTGAGCACGGTGTATTTTCATAATGAAAATGTACCGTTTAACACAAAAAAAATTTGCAGATACACCTTTTAGTCCTGCTGGAGCAAAGTTATTTGGTGGTAGATGGAACTCAAAAGGGACTGAAGCATTGTATTTCGCTGAATCAGAATCCCTTTGTTCATTAGAAGTCTTTGTTCATGTAAACAATGATCCAAATATTGTCGATAAATATGATCTTTACCGAATTGAAGTTCCAGACGAATTTATAGCAAAACTTGATAAAGAAGACTTACCAAACACGTGGAGAAATATACCAGTTAGTGAGGAGACACAGGAAATTGGAGATGAATTTCTGAATGTGTCACAGCCCCAATTTGCGGCACTCCAGGTGCCATCTATAATCTCTCCTAGAGATAACAACTATGTTGTAAATCCAAACCATCCCGCAATGAAAGAAAGTTTTAAAAATTTTGAAAAGCTTGAGTTTGAGTTCGATCCACGAATTTTTAAATAGCCTTTATTATTAACGAAAATTTTATTGAGCAAGTTTATATCTGCGCCTGGCTAACGCTTTATAACTTCACTGTATCAATTTGATTTAAGCTTTGAATTTCATTCAGACTGTTGAGACCAATGGCTAATGATTGAGCTGATCTGATTTTGCGCTAAAGAAAACGTTGAAGAATGATTGCCATTTTCAATTTTTAATAAACTTATCCTATTACGCGTAACAACATCTTCAATTTGATTTAATGGCGTGATGCTATCTTGATTCCCTTGAACTATTAATATATTTGCCGTTTTTTGTTTCTGTAGTAAGTCTTCAATAATGTAGTTATGTGGTAATAACAGCTTAATCGGTAAAATCTGATAGGGGTATAAATACCATTTATTCTGAAGTTTAGTTTCTATTGCTCTATCAAGGGAGAGAGCTACGCTTTCAAGAATTATTCCTTGAGAATTTACATTCACCGAAACATTTGCAGCTAACATCGCACCTAAAGAGCGGCCATAAAAAAAGGTTTTTGAACAGTCACTATCATTTTTAGTTTTATTTATAAGCTGAACGACTAAGTCATTAAAAGCTTCCAAGTTTGTGACTTTACCTGAAGCACCATCTTGAGATGGATAAGAAAGGATAATTGTATTAAAAGATTTAAATTTGGTGTTATTTGCTATTTCTCTCTCATATCTAGTTATGCCACCATGTTGGCCAGGAAAGAAAAAAAGGCAAGGAGTTCCTTTCATACCGTATGATCGTGCAATGATTTCTAAACCATTTTCTTGAATTGTATATTTTTCGACTTCGAATGTGGGTTGCTCAAGCTCTATGGTTGGGAAAAGAAAAAATGGAATCGCGAAGCGTAATAAAGCCGCCCCAATTGCAAAATAGGCTGAAATTAAAAAAATGGTGACTTTCATATGCTCATCCATAAAACTGACTTATTTACCATGAGAAAAATATGTGCATCTAAATATTTTTCGGGCTCCAAGTGCTGCTAAATTAGTATCAGAGTCATTAACTAATTGCTAGAAAAAAACGCATTCATTAAAGAAATTGAAAGTAAAAAAATAAATTCATTGCTTATGGCCGAAATAAACCAAGCCAGAAGCTTACCCATTCAAGGTTTTCCGTCGTTAGTCCTTGAAAATAAAGGGAAGTATGCTGCTATCCCGGTTAATTATCAAGACTGGCAAAGCACTTATCAGCAAATACTATCCCATATTTAGTCCCGGAAACCCTGCAACTTTTGCCTTATTCTTGCGCAATATAAACTAATTGTTACAGCTGTCATATTTTTGTATTTTTTGCGCAACATGCTTGTCATTTTTCATCGTTATCCTTTCGCACAATAAAACAACCCAACTAGCAAATTAAGCTAACTTAACGAGTAAAGGTGTATGCGATGAAAGGCGTTAAACCACTGATTTTAGCAGGTATTGTAGCGGCATCTGCAGCAGTACATGCAAACGATCTAGATAAAGTAATTGATAAAAGCAGCGAGATAAACAAATCTGCAGCGCAATCACAAACTAAAATCGACAAGATTGCCGATTCAATGCAAGGTCGTTTACAACAATTCAAAGCCCTTAATAAAGAAATTGACGGCTTAACTGTTTATAACGCGCAACTTACTAAGCAATTAAACAACCAAATTGCTGAAATGGACGCGTTAAACGAGTCAATGGATCAGGTATCGGTTATCGAGCGTCAAATCACGCCGTTAATGATGCGTATGATCACAGGTCTTGAGCAATTTGTTGCACTAGACGTACCTTTCTTAACTGAAGAGCGTAGCAAGCGTATTGCATCATTAAAAGAAATGATGGACCGCGCAGACATCACTTCAAGTGAAAAATTCCGCCGCTTACTTGAAGCTTACCAAGTAGAAGTTGATTACGGTCGCACTATCGAAGCGTACACAGCATTACTTAATGTAGATGGCCAAGAGCGCGAAGTGGATTTCTTACGCATTGGTCGTTTAGAACTTATTTATTTAACACGCGATGGCAAAAAAGCAGGTAGCTGGGATAAAGAAACAAAATCGTTTGTTGAATTACCAGATTCTGCAATCAGCCAAATCAACAAAGGTTTACGCATTGCACGTAAGCAACTTGCCCCAGATATGTTAACACTGCCAGTCCACGCTGCTGAATAAGAGGTTTGAGATGAAATTATTAACGAAAATGACAAAAATGGCCGTGTTTGCAGCTGGCCTTGGTTTTGCTGGTAGCAGCCTAGCGGCTGAGCCAATGGATTTAGACTCATTACTAAAAACATTAGAGCAAGGTAAAGCACAACAAAGCGCTGAGAATAAGCAACGTGAACAAGAGTTCATGGCGCGTCAAAACGAACAAGTACAAATGCTTAAAGATACACAAGCAAAACGTACTGCAATGCTTAACGAGTCTGAGCGTTTAGAAACTCAGTTTGAAGAAAACGAAGTAAAGCTAGCTAACTTAACAGACACGCTTTCAAACCGTATGGGTTCACTTAAAGAGCTATTCGGTGTGTTACAACAAGTAGCAGGCGATTCAAGCAATAAATTCATGACGTCAGTTGTTTCTGCTGAGCTTCCAGGTCGTAGTAACTTCATGGATGAGCTAGCACAAAAAATGGGTTCAACGTCAAAGCTTGCTTCAATCGATGATATCGAAAAAGTATGGTTTGAATTACAACGCGAAATGACTGAACAAGGTAAAGTATCTCGCTTTACGACTGATGTTATCGTTGAAGGTGGCAGCAAAGCACAAAAAGAAGTGGTACGTGTTGGTGCATTTAACTTAATCGCAGATGGTAAGTACCTAGAGTACACACCGGCTACAAATACAATCAGCCAGCTTACGCGTCAGCCAAGCAGCCGTTACACAGCAACTGCTACAGACTTACAACAAGCAAAATCAGGCGTTGTACCGTTCGCACTTGACCCAACAGGTGGTTCAATCTTAGGTCTTTTAGTACAAGCACCAGATACTGAAGAGCAAGTTCACCAAGGTGGTACAGTTGGTTACATCATTTTAGGTGTTGGCTTAATCGCTTTACTAATTGCACTTGAGCGTTTTGTATCTCTGATGATTATGGGTAGCAAAATCCGTCGTCAGCTTAAAGACACAGTGGCACGTGATGACAACCCACTTGGTCGTGTAATGAAAGTGAAAGATCAGTACCCAGATGTTGCGTACGACACACTTGAGCTTAAATTAAGCGAAGCAATCATTCGTGAAATGCCAAAAATTACCCGTAACCTGACGCTAATTAAGATTATCTCTGTAGTAGCACCATTACTTGGTCTACTAGGTACGGTAACCGGTATGATTAACACCTTCCAAGCAATTACCTTGTTCGGTACAGGTGACCCTAAACTAATGGCGGGTGGTATTTCTCAGGCACTTGTAACAACGGTACTTGGTCTGGTTGTGGCTATCCCAACAGTATTCTTATACACACTTCTTAACACGCGTTCTAAAAACATGCTGTTGATTTTACAAGAGCAAAGCGCAGGTATCATCGCAGAGCGAAGCGAGAAAGGAGCATAAATCATGGTGCTATTGATTGATGCAATCAATGCTCTACGTGATTTCCTCGACACAGGTGGCCAAGTTCTCTTGGTCATCGGGGTCCTCATCTTCGCGATGTGGTTATTGATACTTGAGCGTTTTATGTACTTTTTTGGTGGCTTTAAACGCTACAAGAAAGACGTAAAAAGCACTTGGAGCAATAGAGCAGAGCGTAACAGCTGGAACGCAGAGCAAATTCGCCAAGCGATGATTTCACGCGCTGGCATGCAACTAAATAATAACCTTGCGCTAATTAACGTAATGGTTGCGTTATGTCCTCTTTTAGGTCTGTTAGGTACCGTAACCGGCATGATCGAAGTATTTGATGTAATGGCAATCACAGGCACAGGCAGTGCACGTTCGATGGCATCAGGGGTGTCTAAAGCCACTATCCCAACAATGGCCGGTATGGTGGGTGCACTTTCAGGGGTATTCGCATCAACGTTCTTACAACGTCGTGCAAAACGCGAAGTGCAATTACTTGAAGACAACATGGTCTTAGACCACTAAACGAATTTTAGGGTGATGTAAGCATCACCCACTAGGAGACTAACAATGAGAGCGCCACTAGGTAATTTATTTCAAGAAGACGACGCTGAAGAAATCAACATGACGCCAATGCTAGACGTTGTTTTCATCATGCTTATCTTCTTTATCGTAACAGCATCATTCGTAAAAGAAGCCGGTATTGATGTAAACCGCCCTGAAGCGGCAACGGCAGTGAAAAAAGAGCGTGCCAACATCTTAGTTGCTATTTCTGACAAAGGTGAAATTTGGATCAACAAACGCCAAGTCGATGTTCGTGCAGTACAAGCAAATATCGAGCGCTTAAAAGCCGAAAACCCACAAGGTAGCGTGGTTATTCAAGCTGATAAGAAAGCCACAACCGATGTACTTATCAAAGTAATGGATGCATCGCGTGCTGCAGGCGCATTTGATGTGTCGATTGCTGCGCAAGAAGCATCATAAGGAATGTGAGCGATGCGTTATATAGTTGCATTAATCATCGCGGGTATCGTGACTGTCATGCTGTTTTTAGGCATGCAGGCACTGATCACCGGTGGTGAAGGGGCCATGTCTGAGCCCGTAAAAGGAAACGTACTTGATTTTGTTCGTCTGAAAAAAGAAGAGACAGTGCAAAAGAAAGAACGTAAACCGCAAAAGCCACCAACGCCAAAAGAGCCACCTCCGCCAATGGAATCACCGCAAATGCAAAACAGTGATCCTAACGCGAGCAATGCCAATTTTGACTTTGGTGCCAGTGTTGAAGCCGACGTTAATTTATCCGGGGGGTTAGCGCTTGAATCAAGCGACGGTGAATACCTACCGATTGTAAAAGTAGCGCCTGTTTATCCGCGCCGAGCTTTATCACGTGGAATCGAAGGCTATGTGATTGTTGAGTTTACAGTAACTAAGCAAGGCACAGTACGTGACCCAAAAGTGATTAAAGCTGAACCAGAGTCATTGTTTGACCGCGCTGCGATGGATGCAGCACTTAAATTTAAATATAAACCGCGCGTTGTTAACGGTGAAGCTGTTGAAGTAGCGGGCGTACAGAACAAAATTTCTTTCCAAATTAACGGTTAGAAAAGAGGAATGCGATTATGAAACCTTTAAAAGTTGCCGTGATTTGCGCGGCTGCTTTCACAAGCAGCCTTGTAGTCCCAAGCGTTGTTAGCATGTTACCAGGTGTCACACTGGCAACAGCTTACGCTGAGGAGCAAAAAACCAAACGAGTACCTGCACTGCGCGAAAAAGTGTATAGCCAATTAGCACGAGCACAAAAGCTGGCTGATGATGGAGATGCAAAAGCAGGGCTAGAAGCACTTGATAGTATCCAAGAGCGCTCTTCAAGCATGAACTCGTATGAAATTGCCATGATGCATAATTTCTACGGTTTTATTTATTACAACGAAAACGACTTAGATAAAGCAATTGCGTCGTTTGAAAAAGTAGTAAACGAAGACGCGATCCCAGAAACATTACGTGTAAGCACCACCTTTAGCTTGGCGCAACTTGCAATGGCTAATAGCGATTACGAAAAGGTAATCAAATATTTAGCACAGTGGGATGCGATTAACGACAAGCCTAAAACAGATGCTTATTACGTATTGAAATCACAAGCTTATTATCAGCTTAAAGAGTACCAAAAAGGCATTGAAAACATTAACCTTGCTATCGCAGAAGCCGACAGTAAAGGCGAAATGCCAAAAGAAAACTGGTTAATCTTACAGCGTGCAATGTACTACTCACTTAATCAGTCTGACAAAGTGGTCGAGGTACTTGAACGCTTAGTGAAGCTTTATAACAAGCCAGAGTACTGGGTTCAGTTAGGTGGCATGTACGGTGAAACGGGCGCAGAGAAAAAGCAATTAGCGATTTTAGAAGCGGCCTATCAACAAGGTTTCATGAAATCTAAATCAGATTTACGTCAATTATCACAAGTGTATTTATACAACGGCCTGGCTTTTAAAGCTGCGAAAGTGATGAGTAAAGCAATGCAAGATGGTGTGGCTGAAAAATCAGCAAAAAACTACGCCTTTGTTGCAGAAGCAATGGTGCAAGCTAAAGAAGACGAAAAGTCGCTGCAATACTTTGCAAAAGCAGCTGATTTAGTAACACATGGCCAGTACGATCAGCGTATTGCCGAGGTGAGTATCAACCTTGAAAAATACGAAGAAGCAGCGGATGCAGCGCGTAAAGCGCTCGATAAAGGCGGTTTAGAGTTTGAATCAAATGTGTATGTTGCCTTAGGTATGGCGCAGTACAATTTACAAAACTTTGATGCCTCGATTTTAGCGTTTGAGCAAGCTGAAAAGCACAAAAAGTCACAGCGTTTAGCTGAGCAATGGATCAAGTATGTGAAGCGTGAAAAAGTGCACGCCGAAACATTACGTACCGCTTTACTCTAAATTGTATTCAACAGGTAAGCGTACAAAAGAACTAATTTATAATCGCAACACCAAAGCTGCCTTCGGGCGGCTTTTTTCCGTTCTTGAAATTAACTAACTTCCTCTTTTTTAATTAATTAATATTGTCATTTTATGTTTATTAAAGTGTAACTAGTTTGTCATACAGCTCCCGTAAGGTAGTCGCAGTTTAAAACTCAAGTGACCCAAAAGCATTAAGTTTCAGTGCTTTTTGGTGACTTGAGTTTATGCGCTAACACAATAATTAAATATCTATCTTAACGGAGTGAACAATGAAATTATCTGACTTATTTAAAGTTAGTCTGGTAGCTGCTGCAGTTTCTTTAGCTGGTTGTGGTGGTGATTTAGTCGTTAAAGAAGGCGACACCACTGTAAATGAAGGCGATAACATCACTAATATCATCGATAACGGTGGTGACAATGGTGATAACGGCGGCGATCAGTCAGGTCGTGATGATTCTCAAAATGCGACAACAGGTTTTCCAACTGACATCGAAAATGCCTTAACACAAGGTTTAGCGACAGATGTTTCTTCAGAATTCCCAACGATCACTGATAAGCCAGTTTACCGTTTGAAAGCAGATACTACTTTTACTGCAGATGTAACGTTAACAAATGACGCTCACTGGATTTTAAATGGTCGCACAGCGGTTGGTAACGATCGTGCAGATAATGCTGTTCTTTACATCCAACAAGGTACTACATTAATTGGCGAATCGGGTGACGACTTCTTAGTTGTTCGTCGTGGTTCACAAATCGAATCGGTAGGTACTGTAAGCCAGCCAATCACAATGACTTCGATTCAAGATGTGACTAATGTTGAAACGTCTATCGGTCAGTGGGGTGGTTTAGTTCTTCTTGGTAATGCACCAGCAAACTCATGTGGTGACCAACAAGGCGAAGCAACGGCAGACGAACTTGCAAACTGTGGTGTTGCAGCAGAAGGTGATGCAGGCCAGTTCGGTGGTAACGTTGCAGATGATAACTCAGGTACATTGAAATACTTAGTTGTTAAACATGCAGGTAAAACACTGGGTAATGGTGACGAATTAAACGGTATTTCATTTGCAGGTGTTGGTTCTGCAACTACTGTTGATTACATTCAAGTACACGAAAACTTAGATGATGGTATTGAGTTCTTTGGTGGTACAGTAAACGTAAGCAACGTGGTACTTACAAGCATTGGTGATGACTCACTAGATTGGTCATTTGGTTGGACTGGTACTGCGAAAAACGTATATATTCAACAAGCTGCGAACTTAGGTGACAACGCGATTGAAGCGGATAACTCAGAGTTTGATTCAGACGCTACACCACTGACTAACCCTACAATTGAAAACGTAACAATCGTGGGTGCTGAAGGTAACAATGGTATTCGTCTACGTGCAGGTACTGCAGGTATGCTGAAAAACGTTTTCATTACAGGCCCTGCAACGTATGAAAACTGTTTACGTGTTGGTTCTGATTCAGTTCCTCGCGCTGAAGATGGTTCACTCACTATCACTAACTCTATTGTTGCTTGTCAAACACCTGCGAATAACTTCGGTAGTGAAACCATTAATGGCGGTACTGTAAAAGCATGGTTTGAAGGCCAAGATGGTAACCAAACTCTAACACCGGCTGATTTAATGCTAGATGATAATGGTTATATGCCTTTAGCTGGTTCACCATTATTAGCAAATGGTCAAATCGGTGCATTTAGTGCAACAAACAACTGGATGGAAGGTTGGACTGTTGCTATCAATGGTGGCTTCCCTACTGATATCGAAAATGCAATGGCGCAAGGTCTTGCGACAGACGTTTCATCTGAATTCCCACAAATCACTGACAAGCCTGTTTATCGTTTAGCTGAAGATACAACATTCACAGCAGATGTAACATTAACAAATGACGCTCACTGGATCTTAAACGGTCGTACAGCAGTGGGTGGTGACCGTACCGATAGCGCAACATTATATGTTCAAGCAGGTACTACATTAATCGGTGAAACAGGTGATGACTTCTTAGTTGTTCGTCGTGGTTCACAAATCAATGCTAATGGTAATGCAACAGCACCAATTACTATGACATCTATCCAAGATATGACAGGTGCAGAAACAGGCATCGGTCAATGGGGTGGTTTAGTATTACTTGGTAATGCACCGGCTAACTCATGTGGTGACCAACAAGGTGAAACAACAGCGGAGGAGCTTGCAAACTGTGGTGTTGCAGCTGAAGGTGATGCAGGTCAATTTGGTGGTGACGATGCTGAAGACAACTCAGGTGTTGTTCGTTATGTTGTTGTTAAACACGCAGGTAAAACATTAGGTAACGGCGATGAGCTAAATGGTATTTCATTCGCGGGTGTTGGTTCTAAAACAAAAGTTGAATACATCCAAGTTCACCAAAACCTTGACGATGGTATCGAGTTCTTCGGTGGTACTGTAAACGTTCGTAACGTTGTACTAACTGATATTGGTGATGACGCGTTTGACTGGTCATTTGGTTGGACAGGTCGTGCACAAAACGTATATATCCAACAATCATCAGTTGAAGGTGACAATGCAATCGAAGCTGATAACTCAGAATTCGATTCAAACGCTACACCATTAACTAAGCCATTACTTTCTAACGTAACGATTGTTGGTGCTGACGGTAAAAACGGTGTTCGTCTTCGCGCAGGTACAGCGGGTGTTATCCGTAACATGGTTATCACAGGCCCAGAAGGTTACAAAAACTGTTTACGTGTAGGTTCTGACTCTGTTGCAAATGCTGAGTCTGGTGAGCTTTCTATCGAAAACTCAGTGGTAGCATGTAGTGCAGAGAATAACTTCGGTACTGAAGCAATTGGTTCTGGTAATGTTCAATCTTGGTTCGAAGGTCAAACTGGTAACCAAACGCTAACTGCAGCGACATTAAACCTTGCTACAGATGGTTTCACACCTAAATCAAGCTCGCCGCTATTAGGTGCAGGTGTTGATGCGTCAGAGCTTGACCCATTCTTCACTAAAACAAGCTACATTGGTGCATTTGACGGTGACAATAACTGGATGGAAGGTTGGACAGTTGCTGTTAACCCTAGCTTCCCTACAGATATCACAAACGCAATGGAACAAGGTCTAGCGACTGATGTTTCTGCAAGCTTCCCACAAATTACCGATAAGCCTGTGTATCAGTTAGCACAAGATGTTGTTTTCACATCTGACGTAACTCTAACTAACGATGCTCACTGGATCCTTAAAGGTCGTACAGCAGTGGGTGGTGACCGCACTGATAGTGCTACTCTTTATGTTCAATTTGGTACAACGCTAATCGGTGAAAGCGGTGATGACTTCTTAGTTGTTCGTCGTGATTCTAAGATTGAAGCGGTAGGTACTGCAACTCAACCAATCGTGATGACATCAATCCAAGATATGACAGGTGCTGAAACGGGCATTGGTCAATGGGGTGGTGTGGTACTTCTTGGTAACGCACCAGCTAACTCTTGTGGTGACCAAGTGGGTGAAACAACAGCCGATGAACTTGCAAACTGTGGTGTTGCTGCAGAAGGTGATGCTGGTCAATTCGGTGGTAACCAACCAGAAGATAACTCAGGTACACTTAAGTATGTTGTTGTAAAACAAGCAGGTAAAACACTTGGTAACGGTGATGAGCTTAACGGTATTTCACTTGCAGGTGTTGGTAGCCAAACTGAACTTGATTATATCCACGTTCACGAAAACCTGGATGACGGTGTTGAGTTCTTCGGTGGTACTGCAAGCATCAGCCACTTAGTACTGACAAACATCGGTGATGACTCGCTAGATTGGTCATTCGGTTGGACTGGTAATGCACAATATGTATTAATCAAGCAGTCTTCTTCAGAAGGTGATAATGCAATTGAAGCTGATAACTCAGAGTTTGATTCAAATGCATCACCTTTAACTACACCTACTATCTCTAACGTAACTATCATCGGTGCAGATGGTGTAAACGGTATCCGTTTACGTGCAGGTACTGCGGGTATGCTGAAAAACGTAGTAGTAACAGGTGGTGAAGGTTATAAAAACTGCTTACGAGTGGGTGCGGATTCAGCTCCTCGCGCTGAAGATGGTTCACTAACAATCAGCCACTCAGTAGTTGCATGTACAGCAGATAATAACTTCTCAAGCCAAGCAATTGGCACGGGTAATGTTCAATCTTGGTTCGAAGGCCAAGAAGGTAACTCTATCATGGACGCAGCTATGTTAGGTCTTAGCGACAACGGTTATCAACCAAGTGCAGAATCAGCACTACTTGGTAACGGTTTCGATGCTTCAAGCCTAAATAGCTTCTTCGACCAAGTAGATTACATCGGTGCAATGGATGCGCAAACAGACTGGACAGCAGGTTGGGTAAAAGTAGGTCTTAACTAAGCCCTTCTAATCCATGGTCGGGGGCAACCCCGGCCAGCTTCTAGTTTTGTTTTCGGAGTATAATAATGAAATCTTTTACCCCCTCTAAACTTGTGCGTTCAAAGATAAACCATGCAGTGCTTGCAGCATTAGTTGGATTATCAGTGAATACTGCCTATGCAGCGGATGAAGCACAAGAAATTGAAGAAGTGGTTGCTGTAGGACAGCGTTTAAAAGGGAGTGCTGGCGCGGTTCTTCAAGAGCGTCAAAATCAAGCTTTCGTTGCCGATATCATGGGTGCAGAGCAAATCTCTCGTACTGGTGATGGCGATGCTGCATCAGCACTTCGTCGTGTAACAGGTTTGACACTGGTTGATGGCAAGTTCATTTATGTTCGTGGTTTAGGTGAGCGATATTCGAGTACTCAGCTCAATAGTATGTATGTGCCAAGTCCAGATCCAACTCGCTCAGTTGTACCGCTTGACTTATTTCCATCGGATATTATTGAAAGTTTAAGCGTTCAAAAATCGTTTTCACCCGATATGCCTGCGCATTTTGGTGGTGGTAACGTAAATATTAGAACAAAGTCAATCCCGACTGATTTTTTGTTTAAAGTCGACATTGGTACTTCTTACAACACCAATAACAGTGATACAGGCTACTTTTATGAAGGTGGCGATGATGACTGGATGGGCCGTGATGATGGTACTCGTGCGTTACCTACTGAAATAATTAATGCCTTTTATGGCACTGGCCTTGAAGGTGATATCAATACAACATTGGCTGAGCGCCAAGCATTGATGTCGGCTCTTGATTGGAACATTTCAGCAACTGAAAAAGACGTTGATCCTGAAATGAGCTTTTCAGTGTCGCTAGGCGACCGCTTTGAAAGTGAAATGGGTACGTTTGGTGTACTTGCCGCTGTTTCTTACGAAAATGAGTGGGAAGTAGCACAAGAAAAAAGTGGTACTAACCTTGGCAGCTTAGGTTGTGAAGACAAGTGTTTTGCTCAGTATTACGATGGCACATCAACAGAACAAAATGTGCGTTGGAGTGGTACATTCAATATTGGTTATGAGTTTAATTCAAACCATAAAATTGAGATGACAAACATTGCACTGCATGACATGCGTGACCGTGTTCGTAATCGTAATTTCTATGATGCCAACGAAACTGAAGAAGGTGTTCGTGACCTTCGTCGCGTTGATGTTGTGTACGAAGAGCGTGAAATGTTCTCTAGCCAATTAAAAGGCACACACAACTTTATCGACTTTAACAACTTGTTTGTTGATTGGTATGCCGGCACAAGTCGTGCAAATCGTGATGCACCAGGTGGTGTAGATGCTGTTTTCCAACGTAACTACGACGATGGTTCGTTTGTTTCTGAGCAATTACAAGATGTTTCTGCTACTAACGTAACCCGTGAATTCCAAGTTCTTCATGATGAAGTTGATACTTGGGGTTGGAACATGGGCATGCCATTTTATGGTGAAGGCTATGAGCTTGAACTAAAAGTGGGTGGCGATTTCTCAGAGAAAACACGTACTGCAAATAATACGACATTTGGTATTACACACCGTGGTATTGCTGATGATTTTACCTATGGCTCACGTTTAGATGAAATTTTTGCTTACGATAACATCAACAATGATGCTTTTTACGCAAGTTCAACCGGTTCTGGCATTTTTGATGACAGAACAACAGACGGCGATAAATACAGTGCAGCCCATAAGTTAGATGCATATTACTTTATGGCTGATTATTTCCTAGACAACACTTGGCGTATTACCGGTGGTGTACGTTGGGAAGATTTTGCTCAAGTATCGGTTCCATTTAAGGCTCACAGTAATTTATTTGATGCGACAACAGAAGAGCTAGCTGAAGTAGCAATTAAAGAAGATGATTTCTATCCATCTTTAGCTGTGACTTATATTATGGATGAAGAAATGCAATTTCGTTTAAATTTAAGCGAAACAACCATTCGTCCAGATATGCGTGATGTAAGCTCAACGTTCTTCGTTGATCCGTTAACTGAATTTCTAGTTCGTGGTTCACCGACATTACAAAGCTCAAAACTTAAAAATGCTGATTTCCGTTTTGAATGGTATATGGCATCGGGCAATAACTTATCAGTTGCATTGTTCTACAAAGACATTACAAACCCTATCGAAATGGTAGAGCTTGCAGGTGTAGGTGGTGCTGCGCCACAGCTATTAACTGCAAACGCTGAATCGGGTGAGTTAACAGGTATTGAAGTTGATTTCTTGACTGATTTTAGTTTTATCAGTGCCGATTGGTCGAGTGTGTTCTTGTCGGGTAACGTTACGCTATCTGACTCAAGTGTGAAACTAGGTATTGATGATTCTGACGGCGTTGATTCGTTGTTTGAGCAGCAATTAAAAGATGCACTTGATGCCGATACCGTGTCTAACATTGTCACTAATGATGAGCGCCGTTTAGTAGGTCACTCTGAGTGGGTAGCAAACTTACAGATGGGTTATGACTCTGCTGATGGTTTCCACTCGACATCGCTTGTATATAACGTGTTTGGTCCGCGTATTATTGTACCGGGTACTCGCGGTAATGAAGATGCAGAAGAGAAGCCATTCCATTCGCTTGATCTAGTTTACTCTTACTTCCCGAACTTCAACACAAAAGTTAAGTTCAAAATTGAAAACATCCTTGGTCAAGATAAAGAAATTGAACAAGAAGGTTTATCGCTTTGGAAGAAAGAAGAAGGCACTAAGTTTAGCTTAGGCTTCAGCTACGAGTTTTAATTAAACTCCCCAAGGAAGGATACAATAATAAATCCTAACGTTGATTCAGCCCTGCACTAGCAGGGCTTTTTTGTTTCTGTAGTGTCTATAAACCATTGCGTGTTATGGTAGTTCTAAGTGTTAAACAGGGATTAAAAATGGACTTACGATTAATTTTAAATGGCAAAAAAGCGGCTGATGAGCAGCTTCGTGAAGCAATTAGTCAATTTCGAGCCAGTCAGTCTCTTGCTGTGCGTGTTACCTATGAAGGGGGTGACATTGAGCGCTTTATTAATGAGGCCGCTGACGAAGGCGTGAAACGTGTTGTTGTGGCTGGTGGCGATGGCACTGTTAATGAAGCCGTTAATGCATTAATGAAAATGGAAAAATCACAGCGTTTAGAGCTTGCTATTTTACCTATGGGCACGGCAAATGATTTTGCCACAGCCGCTAAGATTCCTGACGGGTACTTGCCAGCACTTGAACTTGCCGCACAGGGTCAGCCGTATGCAATTGATACAGTTGAGGTTGATAAGCGTTATTTTGTAAACGTAGCCAGTGCGGGCTTTGGGGCAAAAATTACCGCAACCACACCACCTGCACTGAAAAACTTACTCGGTGGTGGCGCATATACCTTGGCAGGGCTTGTTCAAGCGCTGAGCTTTGTACCTTACAGTGGCGAGCTTACCCTCCCTGATGGTGAGCGAACTTCGGGCGATATTATTGCTGCAGCCGTGTGTAACGGCCGCCAAGCAGGTGGTGGTCAGCAACTTTCACCACATGCATACATAAACGATGGCTTGGTTGATTTAGTTGCGTTTACATCATTTGCAATTTCAGATGTACCAGCGGTTATAGAAGAGCTCAGCAATTATCCTAATTCATCACAACAGTGGGTAAAACGTTTTCAAGTGCCATGGCTTGAATGGCAAACACAAACAGAAATGCCAATAAACTTAGATGGCGAGCCAATCACTTCAAAACAACAACGTTTTGAAGTGCATGCTGGTGCGCTAAACATGGTGCTACCAGATGCTTGTCCGCTAATACGATGATGAAAAATTTTGATGTTACTCGGTTTGCGCTGGTTTTGCTTTGGCCGCAATGCTAGATTATCCCTGTAAAAATTAAACTCTCACGCAATGGACTTTAATTTTTAACAGTTTAGGTAATTGGAATGAATCAAACAGTGGAACAAACAATGAAAAAAGTAGGATTAGTCGGATGGCGGGGCATGGTTGGCTCTGTGTTATTAGAACGTATGCAACAAGAAAATGATTTTTCTAAAATCGACACCACTTTTTTCACCACCTCACAAACCGGTCAATTAGGTCCTGATCTTGCGGGTCCTGCTAAACCGCTTTTAGATGCTAATGATATCGCTGAGCTTGCGAAGATGGACATTATTGTCACTTGCCAAGGCGGTGACTATACCAAAGCCGTTTACCCGCAATTACGCGAATCAGGTTGGCAAGGTTATTGGATTGACGCAGCATCGGCACTGCGTATGAGTGACGATAGCATTATTGTTCTTGATCCAGTCAATAAAGACGTGATTGATCAAGGCTTAGAGCAAGGTGTTAAAACCTATGTGGGTGGTAACTGTACTGTATCATTAATGCTGCTAGCGCTAGGCGGTTTATTTGAACAAGACTTGATTGAGTGGGTTAGCCCAATGACATATCAAGCCGCTTCAGGTGCTGGTGCACGCAACATGAAAGAGTTAATTGCGCAAATGGGTGCAATTCACGAAACAGTGGCAGACAAACTTGCTGATCCTAATGCTGCGATTCTTGAAATTGATAAATTAGTTACCGAAAAAATTGCCTCAAGCGATTTACCACAAGATCAGTTTGGTGTGCCTTTAGCTGGTAGCCTTATCCCTTGGATTGATGTACCAATGCCAAGCGGTCAGAGTAAAGAAGAATGGAAAGCGCAGGTAGAAGCGAACAAAATTTTAGGTAGCAGCCAGCAGCCTATCCCTGTTGATGGTTTATGTGTGCGCATTGGTGCAATGCGTTGTCATTCGCAAGCAATGACAATTAAGCTACGCAAAGATATTAGTGTTGAGAAAATTGAAGAGATCCTTGCCTCTCACAACGAGTGGGTGAAAGTGATCCCGAATGATCGTGGCATTACTTCAACTGATTTAACACCTGTAAAAGTAACCGGCACCTTGTCTATTCCGGTAGGTCGTATTCGTAAATTAGCGATGGGCCCTGAATATATCAGTGCGTTTACGGTTGGTGACCAATTGTTATGGGGTGCAGCAGAGCCACTTCGTCGCATGTTACGCATTATTGTTGATGGCCAACATTAATTACACATTTCAATATTAAGGCTAGCAGTTTGCTGGCCTTTTTTAGCACTAAAGGAAAGTAATGCACACCCCCAATAAATGGAAAATGACACCAGAGCGAGTGTCGCAGTTTATCAAAAACTACAGCTTTGCATTGATGGTTGATAGTGAATTTGAGGCAACACATTTGCCTTTAGTTTATAAACCTGATGAAGGCGAGTTGGGCACTTTATATGGTCATGTGTCACGAGCGAATCGTCATGGCAAAAGCTTGCAAGATACGCGTGTATTAGTGGTTTTTAATGGCCCGCATAGTTATATTTCACCCACTTGGTATGCAGAAAAACCTGCTGTATCGACTTGGAACTACGCTGCGGTTCATGCCATTGGGAAAGTAGAGTACCTCGATGATGACAACACCTTAGCATGCCTCGATGAGCTAATTAGCCAATACGAGCCGAGTATTTTAAACGACACTAGTTTGTTGCCAGCCGATTACCAAGCAAAGTTACTACGTGGCATAGTGGGTATTAAAATTGAACTTGACTCAATTCAGGCAAAAGAGAAGTTAGGCCAGCATAAATCGGATGAAGATCAACAAGGTGTTGTAACAGGGTTAAAAGCAGATAAACACCCAGATGCTCAGGCTTTACTTAGCTATATGCTTAAATATGGGGTAGGGATAGGCAATTTAGACGCTAGCTGATTTATCGATTCAGTAAGACTTACTACGCTAAGTTGTTTTAATACTATCTATACTGCACTGCTGTTTATTAAATCAAGAGAAGAATAGGCAGCAATTTTGCTTCCTGCAAATGCTGCCAATTGGTTGGAAACCGCTAAGTCCATTGTTGTTAAAATCGTGTTAATCACAATATTTAAAGTTAGTACATTACAAGTTTGTGTCAATATAAAGTGTAGGTACATATCAATTCTTATTGCTTATTTTATTAATCTATCAATGGTGGTTTAGTTGTATTGAATATAAGTTAAATAGCTTGCTGAAAGTTAAGTGATTAACTATATTTTCGTAAGTACCTAGCTGAGAACTCTCCATGAACATTTCTAAAAAATTAAAGTTATCTTTTGCATCGGCCATTGCGCTTCCTCTTATAATTATTGCCGTTTTAGTCATTACTCAATTAAGACAGCAGGCATTAGATAATTTCGCTGAACTAAGCGAACGAGAGGCGAGACAAGTCGATAACGGCATTAGTATGTTTTTTGACGAAATAGAGAAAAACGTCGATTATCTTGCTTCTCATTCCGCTATTTTAGACGCCGAGCAAGGCGTTAAAACCCATATGCAATCGCCTAATTCAGTGAAACTTGATCACGCAAATGGCAGTAACACAGAAAAAACCGCATTTAACTTATTTGATCATTTTGGCAAAACCCATCCAGGCCTTGCTTACATCTACATGGGGAACGAGCAAGGTGGTTATATTCAATGGCCAGAGGGTGAAGTGACAGCAAATTATGACCCAAGAGTTAGGCCTTGGTATAAAACGGGTAAAGCAGCAAATGGAAAAACAGTAAGAACCAATGCCTATTATTGGGCGGCAGATGACATGGTTATAGTGTCCACAGTAAAAGCCATTAAACAAGCTGGCGAGTTTATTGGCGTACAGGGCATGGACGTCTCTTTGCAGGGCCTTACAGATATTATTGCTAACATTAAACTTGGTGAAACCGGCTATCTAATGCTGATTGAAGATAGTGGCAATGTGCTGGTTGATGTTAAAAATGCTGATTATCGGTTTAAACAATTAAGCCAGATTGATAATGGTAAATACAAACAGCTTGCCAATAACAATCATGGTCAGTTTGAAATAGACATTAATGGCAAAGATTACTTGGCTAATATTTATACTTCGCAAAAGCTAGGCTGGAAATTTATCGGTCTAGTTGAAAAATCTGAAGTAATGAGTGCAGCAAACGCAACGACTATTACCATTTTAGTCATCAGTGCAATTCTGATTGCTGTATTCATTCTTGTTGCTAGCTATATTTCTAAATTAATTTCTGCACCTATTGTTGAGGTAAGTGATGGCCTTACGGAGATATCCCAAGGTGGAGGTGATTTAACTAAGCGTTTAGTTATTAAAACACGCGATGAAACAGCAAAACTAGCAAACAGCTTTAATTTATTTTTAAACTTGATATCGGACTTGGTTAAGCAAATTAATGACTGCGCACAGAATGTTAGTGAGACTTCTGCACACACCTCGTCACAAGCTTCTCAATTATCGGGTTCAACATCTCAACAACAGCAAGCTCTTGAAATGGCGGCAACAGCTATTAATGAAATGGCGGCAACAGCAAATGAGGTTTCTGCCAGTTGTGCAAATGCAGCCGAACTTGCTTCGCAAACTCAACAAGCCTCTGAACTTGGACAAAGTGTTATTACTGAGACGGTTGATAGCGTTGTATCTTTGTCAGAAGTGATCACCAAAGCAACTCAAGATATAAACCAACTCGATGCTGAAAGTGAAAATATCATGTCGATTCTCAGTGTTATACGTGGCATTGCTGAACAAACTAATTTATTAGCGCTAAATGCTGCTATTGAGGCTGCACGTGCCGGTGACCATGGTCGAGGATTTGCTGTTGTTGCAGACGAGGTCCGAGCGCTATCGCAAAGAACATCAGAGTCAACAGAAGAAATAGCAAGTCAACTCGATACGTTGCGCAAGATGTCTGATCAGGTGTCTAAAGAAATGACAACCAGCTTGAACCGCACAAATAAAACAGTTGAGTTGGCGCATTCTGCACAGCAGCAATTTAGCGAAATTACTGCTTCAATCGTTAATATAAGTGATTTAAACACACAAATAGCGACCGCAGCCGAAGAACAACAGCACGTAGCTGAAGATATTAATCGTAATGTTGTAGAAATTAAAAACGCCGCTGACGATGTTAGTGATATTGCACAGGGAGCGCGTGAAAATGGCGAGCGGTTGAATCAGCTATCTCATCTACTTACCGACCTAGTCGGTAAGTTTAAGGTGTAGTTAAAATTGGGTCAAAATGCATTTTCTATATCAGGAACAGATTTTCTGTTCCTTTTTTATTGGAATTTGTTGATTTAATGGTAATTAAGGTTTAGTTTTTGTAATAATATAACTAAAAGATAAGTTACGCATGAAAGGAAAAACATTAAAGACAAACAATAATAAACAAACTATCTATATAGTTTTTATCATGGTTTTTTTTATCTTTTCCTTTCACCTCATTGTTAGTTATCTACAACTAAATTACCAAAAACAGTTTGCCAATTCTTTATTATTAAAAGCAGAAAGCATATCGAGTGATTTAGCGGCTTCGATGCGAGATGTTTCTGCTATATCCCCGAGTCAGTGTGATGCAACGACAATAAACGAACTTCGTATAATTCTTTCAAAATATGAATACACCCATGATTTAGGATTGATTTTTGATGATAGGGTTTTGTGTTCAGCTAACTGGGGATTATTAGACGCTCCTTTTTTACTTGAAGGGGTTTTTTATCATTCACCTTCTGGTTATCAATTTGCTGCTAAAGTTGGTGGTATTTTCCCTGTTCCGGCTAAATATGACATTACAAAAAAAGATAACGTTATTGCTTTTACTATCAATCAGCCATTTAAGAGTTTTGATCATTTAGATAAGGGGTTTTCTTATAAAATTGTGTCAAAAAATAAGCAGCATACTTTTCATAATTACTCGTCGCAGTACCAATTAAAAAACAATACTTTTTTGAAATCTCAGGTATTAGAAATATGTAGTAAAAAGTTTCAATACTGTGTTGAAACAACGAATAATCGTCCTGGATTACTTTATTTACCTCTGTACGTATCTGCATTACTTATTTGTTTGATCGGGTTAGTCAGCTTTTTAATTGCTTACTCTATTATTTCATTTTTAGATAAGAATCATTCAATCGAGTTTAGGCTGCGTAAGGCCATTCAAAGCGGCGATTTATATTTAGAGTATCAACCAATTATTGAATTAAAAAATTGTAAAATTGTCGGTGTTGAGAGCTTGGTTAGGTGGAAAGACGCGGTTCATGGTAACGTATCACCTGAACTATTTTTAAGTATTGCAGAGCAGTTAAGTTTGTACTCAAAGTTGGCATATGACTCAGTTAAACGTGCATTTATAGAGCTTTCCCCGATTTTGCATCGTGACCCAGAATTCACAGTTGCCATTAATGTAAATGCTTATGAAATTCAGACTCCAGAATATTTAGACCGCTTGAATAAGCTTTGTGATAGGTATCAGATAAAACCTCAGCAAGTTAAAATTGAAATAACGGAGCGTATAGGTTTGCCTCTAAATGAGTTATCTGATTTTGCGACAAGGGCAAAAGATTTTGGCTTCGTCATAGCACTTGATGATTTTGGAACCGGGGTATCTAACCTTGTTTGGCTGACAGAGATTAACTTCGATATCATTAAAATTGATAAAATACTTACCCAATCGATCACAGATGAATTCAAAAAGGATATGGTATTAGCCATCATGTCTCTGGTTTCAAATCTAAATCGTCTGGTCATTTTTGAAGGTGTTGAGACGGTTGAAGAATACAGCTTTATAAAAGAATATAATTCTGATCATCAAGTCCAAGGTTGGTACTTTTATAAGTCTCTATCATTAACCGAACTACATAAAGTACTTGATGATAAAAAAGGATTACAGTGAAAATAGAAAGTGTGAACTCTGATGATTATCCAGAGCTACTTGATGTGTGGGAAAACTCAGTACGAGCGACCCATGATTTTATAACAGAAGACGACATCGCCTTTTTTAAGCCAATTATTATTGAGCAAGCTTTTCCCAACGTAACTTTAAAGTGCATTAAGAGTGAACATAAAACAATTTTAGGCTTCGTTGGTGTACACGATAGCAAAATAGAAATGCTGTTCATTTTAGATGCCGCAAGAGGTAAGGGGATTGGTAAAGCACTTCTGAACTATGCAATTGAGCAATTAGCTGCCAACAAAGTGGATGTAAATGAGCAAAACCCACTTGCAGTTGGGTTTTATCAGCACATGGGTTTTAAAGTTGTCTCACGTTCCCCTTTAGATGATATGGGCAAGCCTTTTCCAATATTGCATATGGAACTTGTGTAGGAATGGCTTTAGCCGTGAGCAATATAATATTAGGCTTTGAAACGGCTCCCAAGCCGAAAGGTGATATTGGTGTAGGTCGTCATTTATGGCGACAAAACCTTGAACATTTTTCAAATTACGCGCTAAAGCACGACCTACAAACGCGCGAAACAAGTTTCACGCCCACGACGAATCACGTAGGAACGGCTTCAGCCGTGAATTTAGATGTTCGGCGTTAAAACGCCTCCTACAAACTTTCACCTTGTAGCTTTCTAACTTTCCTCCTTGAAACTTGAAACTCGCTAACTTTACTTTCGTCACTTATCTTTTGCTTAATTTAATGAACGCGATATGCTGAAGCAACGAATAAAGCATTACATTGGAGTGACTAATGAATCTCAATCAGGTGACGTTGCCTGTAAAGGATATGAACGAAGCGGTGGCCTTTTATTTAACACTGGGAATGATTCAGATTGTGGATACCCCGCATTACGCACGCTTTCAATGCCCAGATGGTGATGCCACATTTTCGTTGTCATTAGAAACTGAAGAGTTTAGTAATGATGCGGTCATTTATTTTGAACATGAGCAGCTCGATGAGCTTTATGCAAGCCTTGTTGAAAAAGGCATTAGTTTTGAACAGCCACCAACCGCCCAGCGCTATTTATGGACGGAAGCAATTCTAAAAGACCCATCAGGGAATAAAATTAAATTGTATTGGGCAGGAGAGAACCGCTTAAATCCACCATGGAAGGTAGAAAAACGAGGATAAAAAAGGCGCTAAGGTCTTGCCCCTAGCGCCTAATATCTAAAAGCTATTATCTAAAAAGTAAGCTCTAAACGTTTTACTGCTTTTCTTTCAGTAATTGTTTTAGTTCGGCCATTTCAGCTTGTAGCTGAGCAATTTGCCCTTTGGTTGCTGGCATGTCGGCATCAGATGTTTGCTCTTCGCGGGCGTTGCGATGCTCTTCAGACATAACTTCTAAAATTGCACCAACCATCATGTTTAAAAATACAAAGGCTGTTAAGAAGATGAACGTTAGGTAGAAAATCCAGCTGAGCTCATACACAGCCATAGTTTCATACATAACATCAGTCCAATCTTCAAACGTGGCAATTCTGAACAGGGTGAGCATAGAAATAGATACATCGCCCCATAATACCGGGTTAATATCAGCAAATAACATGCTACCCATAGCGGCATAAATATAGAAGATCACAAACATGAGTAGGGCGATATAGCCCATTTGTGGAATGGCTTTTAAAAGTGAGTTAACCAGCAGTCTAAGCTCTGGGATCATTGATACAAGTCGCAACACGCGGAAAATACGTAGTAATCGAGCGATAAAAATTGTTGAACCAGCTGCAGGGTAAAGGCTACCAACTACGATTATGAAATCGAAAATGTTCCAACCTTTGCTGAAGAAATCTTTAAAGCCCCGGCTGGCAATAAAGCGGATCACTAGCTCAACTAAAAAGAAAACCGTGATGCCTAAGTCCATCCAATGTAAGGCAAGCTCGGCCGTTGGATGAAGTGAATAGGTGTGTGCCCCGACTGTTAATGCCGAAATAACAATAACAGCAATAACAAATGATTGAAAAATTTTACTTTTATCGATACGCTGAAACAGCTGTTGTAACTGCGACAACATCATATAGAACCCTTTGGTAATAATATTTAAACCCACGCAATATACAGGAAAATGCAGCACCAATGTATAACTACATAAAGGAAATTAAATGTTTTTTAATGCTTTAAAATTGGCCGTAATCGCGACTGTTGCTGTGTGTTTATCAGCGTGTAGCTCAGATGCCCGTTATCATGAAATTCAATCGGCACGTTTAAGTGAATGCAATTATATGGCTGATAAAGAGTATCACGAGTGTGTAAAGCGCCAGCAGGACAGTTACGAAGAGTTTAAAAAACAACAAGCAGAACATGACTAAAACTGAAAAACGTCAAGACAAAGCAATTCGAGTTGCGTTAACACAAGCGTGTGAACTAGCAAAAGATCAGGTACACGAATTTTCATGGTTAACTCATACTGCTGATCTAAAAAAGCTACCGCAATCACTAAAAGTAAGTTGTTATTGTAAAGAACTGCCGTTAACCGCTGAGCAAACCCAGTTAATTACCAATCTAATTATCAAAGAATTGAGCGCTGTAGATTTAGCTATTAATGCAAAAGCAATTTCATTTTTAAAGGAATAATGATGAATTTAACTTCAAAAAAGTTAGTTACTCTAAATTTAGCACTGGCTGTGCTATGTGTTGGGTTCGGTGTCTATAGTGTGCAATCAGGCCCACATACTCTTGTATCTTATAACGGGTTTATATTTGCAATCGGTTTTATGGTGCAGGCCTATCGCTCAACAGAAAAATTCGCAGCCAAAACAGCCCTTAGTAAAACACTCACGACAACAGACACAAGCCTAACGGTTAAGCAGGTTTATTATGGTGATAAAGAAGAGACACTTGAATTAAGCCGTATTACCCAACTGAAAGTTGCTGATAACTATTTAGCCGTCATATTAGATGGCAACGGCCAAGGTTACGACTTTCAAATTAAAGGCAAGGCTGATGCTATCATTAAACGCTTAAATGAGATATTGCCAAAGGAGCTGCTTAAAAACAGCCCAATCAAACAGGTTTAATTTGGTAAGCCAGCCGCAAATAGCTATAATCGGCAAAAATTATTGAAAGAGATTTTGCAATGGCAGTGCCTACGCGTTCACAAATTTCAATTGGCTGCGAAGTCAACATTGTATTAAAACAAGATCAACGAACAGGTCAGTTAACTCAAGGCGTGGTGTCACGTATTTTAACTAAATCACCGAATCACCCGCATGGCATTAAAGTTCAACTTGATGATGGTCAAGTAGGGCGCGTGAAAGAGATTTTATCATGAGTGTTTTAAGCGAAAGTGAATTTTGGCAACTCGTGACCGCCGAAGATAAAACTGCTGAGCCTGAGTCGGTTTGTAATGCATTAAAAGCAAAGCTGGCTGATTTATCTGACGAACAGCTGATGGAATTTGATAAGCAGTTTAACCTACGTATGCGCAAAGCCTATACCTGGGACTTATTTGGTGCCGCTTATGTAATGGCCGGTTGTAATGACGATTATGGTTTCTCTGAGTTTTTATGTTGGCTTATTTCACGTGGTGAACAGGCGTTTTTAAAGGCGCTTGAAAACCCAGACTCAATTGCAGAGTGTACGCCGGTTTATCATTTAAACGAACAGCCTTACCCGTATTTAGATGAATACGATTTAATTGCCGGTATGCTTTACGAAGAACGTAATGACGACGAGTTACCTTTTATTCCATCTGGCCTTGAGCAACCAAAAGGTAAACGCTTTAAAGATAAAGCCAAGTATTTAAAACAAACCTATCCAAATTTATATGCCAAATATTGGCAACAACCGAGTTAATTAAAAGCACCTTCATGGTGCTTTTTTTATGCTCTGTAAGCTACTAACTTAGGGTAAAAGGTTACATAAAAAAGAGCTAAGAAATTTATTAGTACCCAAATTAACTAAATTTATGTTATCTTATTCTTGCTAATACTAGTTTAGTTAATGTTATAAATCAGTGAGCTAACAAATAATAGTAGTTTACTAAAACACAATTCAAAGGAAATGACAGTGTCAGAAAACGTATATCAAGCCCCAGAATCAAATGTAGTATCAACTTCAACAGAAACAACAAGCCTTAGTGTAAAAGAAATACTATTTTCTTTTAACGGCCGCATTCCTCGCAAAACCTATTGGTTTTCAGTACTAGGAATGATTGCTGCTTCATTCGTTTTAATGTTTATTGCCGCATTGCTTTCGGGTGGTAGCGAATCAGCTATCTCTATAATTATGCTTATCTTATATGTGCCACTTATATGGTGTTCGCTAGCTATTCAAATTAAACGCTGGCATGACCGTAATAAATCAGGCTGGTGGGTACTAATTGGTTTTGTTCCTGTAATCGGTGGGATCTGGGCACTTATAGAAAATGGTTTCCTAGCAGGTGATGCAGGTGAGAACCGTTTTGGAAAACCAACAGTATAATACTTATTTGTTGTGTGTTCTTTTAAAGAACACACAACACGTTTAATAGGGTATTATGAAAAATCTAACGGCAGTGCAAATTTCACGGTTTATTATTAGCTTTACTTGGCTTTACCATGGCCTTTTCCCAAAAATTATCCATATCTCTCCACTTGAACAACGGATGACAGCCAGTTTTGGTTTTAATGCCGAAATTTCAATGCTCATAACACGAGCTGCTGGGGTTGGTGAAATCGTCTTTGCGGTGTTGTTTTTTATTTTCTATCGTTCAATTTTAATCAATATAGTCAATATTTTATCGTTAATAGGTTTAATACTGTTTGTAGCTTTTTTACAACCAGCACTATTGATAGAAGCATTCAATCCGGTGACTACAAATCTTGCACTGATCGCGTTTAGTACTGTACTAATAATCGAGCTCAAGAATAGCGAAACTAGCAATAAGTGAATTAAACACCATAGCAGTCTTTGATTTCTTTGATCATGGCGCTTGCGAGTGGTGAATTGGCATTTGTTTTAGAGGTTATTAATACAACAGGAATATCGTAGTGATATTTGTTTGGTTGAATAGCTTTAAAAATGCCTTTATCAACCCAGAACTGAGCATAGTGGTCGGGTAAATAACCAATAAACTCACCCGATAAAATCAAATGTGCGATACCTTCATCATGGTAGGCTACCGCACTGTTTTGGTAGTTTAAGCCATCGTTTCTACTTTCTTTATCGCGCATGTAGTTACTGGTAATAACTTCGGCTTCTTTAATAAGCTCATTGATTTGTTTGTCTTCACACTCAAACAGTGGGTGACCTTTTGCACAATACAAAAAGTTAGTTTCGTTATGTAGGGCAGTGTAATCTAATCCGCGAATATGATGACGGCTAACACCAATACCCACCAACGAGCGGCCATTGGCTACTGCGGTTTCTACCTCACGGGCTTCACAGACGTTAATATCAAACTGAATGTTTTTACCTTTGCCTTTTAACCTTGCAATTGCGCGGGGAATGGCGCAGCGAGGGTCACTTACCATGGTATCTATCATAGCAATACTTAAACGCCCCGATAGCTCGTTTTTAGAGCTTGCGACGGTATTAGCAAAGGCTTCGCATTGCTGAAGCAGTTCAATTGATGCTTGGTAGGTAATAGCACCTGCATCTGTAATTTCAAAACCACTGCGGCCACGTTTACATAATTTAATACCAAGCCTTACTTCTAAATCTGATAAATGCGCACTGATCGTTGAGCGGCCAATATTCAAACGTGACTCTGCGGCTGAAAGCCCGCCACACTCAACAATTGCTACAAAAACACGCAATAATCGTAGGTCTACATCATGAACTTGCATAGTGGCTCTTTTAGTTCGATAAATCTGGAATGAATAACGATAATTATGCATTTGTAAAACAACTAGAGCAAGCTAGACTGCCACTAATTAAAACTTAATCCTGTTTTTAGGAGTTATAAATGACATTTAAGTATGGTGTTGACCAATTAACGATAGATAACGTTAATGCGATTGCAGCCGGTACGTTACAGGCAGAGCTTTGCCAAGAAGCCATTGATAAAATAAATAAAAGCCGCCAAAACGTAGATAAAATGGCTGCCTCAGATAAAGCCATTTATGGTATCAATACGGGCTTTGGTCCACTGTGTGATACACAAATTTCTCCACAAGAAACAAACCTATTACAAAAGAACTTATTGATCACACATGCTGTTGGTGTGGGTGAGCCAATTGCTAAGCCTATTTCAAAGTTAATGCTAATCACCAAAGTACATGCATTAAGCCAAGGTTTTTCAGGTATTCGTTTAACTGTTGTTGAGCGTATGCTTAAGTTTATTGAACTAGATATTATCCCGGTTGTACCAGAGCAAGGCTCAGTTGGCGCATCGGGTGACTTAGCACCATTATCACACCTATTTTTACCTCTTTTAGGTGAAGGCGAGTTCTGGGTAAACGACACAATCAAACCCGCGGCAGAGGTATTAAAAGAGCATGGCTTAGAGCCGCTTGATCTGCATGCTAAAGAAGGTCTTGCGTTAATCAACGGTACTCAGTTTATTTTATCGCACGCCATTACAGCGCTTACTAAAATGCGCTACTTATTAGACCTTGCAGATATTGCAGGCGCTATGAGCATTGAAGGTATGCAAGGTAGCCAATCACCGTTCCGTGAAGAATTACACGCTATTCGTGCTTTTAAAGGTAACGTTGAAGTTGCCGCGCGTATGCGTAGCTTTTTTGCCAATTCTGAGAATATGGCCTCACATACCAATTGTGATCGTGTACAAGACCCTTATTCACTGCGTTGTATTCCTCAAGTTCATGGTGCGTCACGCAATGCGTATTACCACTTAAAAGAGCTTGCAGAGATAGAAATGAACTCAGTGACTGATAACCCAATTGTTATTAGTGAGGAAGAAGCGATTTCGGGTGGTGGTTTTCATGGTCAACCATTAGCTATGGCTTTAGATTATGCATCTATAGCTGCGGCTGAGCTTGGTAACATTGCTGATCGTCGTTGTTATTTATTGCTTGAAGGTTTACACGGCTTACCACGCTTATTAACCACATCGGGTGGCTTAAACTCAGGCATGATGATCCCGCAATATGTAACCGCAGCACTGGTAACAGAAAATAAGTCATTGTGTTTCCCGCCATCAGCAGACAGCGTACCGACATCAATGGGCCAAGAAGATCACGTATCTATGGGAAGTATCTCTGGTCGTAAGTTAAACCAGATTTTAGGTAACCTAGATAAAATCTTTGCTATTGAGTTGATGTATGCCGCACAAGCAATCGAATTTAGACGTCCTAACAAGTGTTCAGACATTATTGAAGAAAACTTTGCATTAATCCGCAGTAAAGTTGCCAAACTAGAAGAAGACCGCTTACTTAAACCAGACATTGATGCCATGGTTGCACTTGTTAAATCGCAAGCGTTCACAGTAAATTTAGGGAGCAAATAATGACTTTTCAAGAACAAATTAAGCAAGGTATCCCAAGCGTATTGCCAGAGCCAAAACCGTATCCAAGTGATGCAAACCGTGCTCCAAAACGTAAAGACATTTTATCGGCTGACGAAAAGCAATTAGCGATTCGTAACGCATTGCGTTATTTCCCTAAAGAATGGCACACCGACTTAGCCGCTGAGTTTGCAGCTGAGCTTAAGCAATTTGGCCGTATTTACATGTATCGTTTTAAGCCTAACTATGAACTTAAAGCGCGTTCTATTAGCGATTATCCGGCTAAATGTGAGCAAGCTGCCGCTATCATGTTAATGATCGACAACAACCTTGATCCCGCAGTAGCACAGCACCCAGAAGAGCTTATCACTTACGGTGGTAACGGTGCGGTATTCCAAAACTGGGCGCAGTACTTATTAACCATGAAGTACTTAAGCGAAATGGAAGAAGACCAAACGCTACACATGTACTCGGGTCACCCTATGGGGTTATTTCCATCATCAGTTGAAGCACCGCGCGTGGTTGTAACAAATGGTATGATGATCCCGAACTATTCAAAACCGGATGATTGGGAAAAATTCAATGCACTGGGTGTAACTCAATACGGTCAAATGACTGCGGGTTCATTTATGTATATTGGCCCACAGGGTATTGTTCACGGAACAACTATTACGGTAATGAATGCATTCCGTAAAGTGCTTGAAAAAGGCGAGTCACCAAAAGGTAAGATCTTCTTAACTGCTGGTTTAGGTGGTATGAGTGGTGCGCAGCCTAAAGCGGGTAACATTGCTAACTGTATAACCGTATGTGCTGAGGTTAACCCTAAGGCGGCTATTAAGCGTCACCAACAAGGTTGGGTTGATGAGCTAATCGATAACATGCCAGAGCTTGTTGAGCGTGTACGTACTGCTCAGCAAAATGAAGAAGTGGTTTCAATTGCCTTTATCGGTAACGTGGTTGATGTATGGGAAAGCTTCTTAGCAGAAGATATTTTCATTCACTTAGGTTCAGACCAAACTTCACTTCATAACCCATGGTCAGGCGGTTACTACCCGGTTGATATCAGCTATGAAGAGTCAAATCGTTTAATTCGTGAAGAGCCAGAAGTATTTAAAGAAAAAGTACAAGCGACACTTAAACGCCACGCTGATGCTGTTAACAAGCACACTGCAAAAGGTACTTACTTCTTTGATTACGGTAATGCGTTCTTGTTAGAAGCATCACGCGCTGGTGGCGATGTAATGGCCGACAATAGTATTGATTTTAAATACCCATCGTACGTACAAGATATTCTTGGCCCAATGTGTTTTGACTACGGCTTTGGCCCGTTCCGCTGGGTATGTACCTCAGGTAAACCAGAAGATCTTGATAAAACAGATGCCATTGCTGCAGATGTTTTAAATAAAATCATGGCGGAGTCGCCTGAAGAGATCCAACAGCAAATGCAAGACAACATCACTTGGATCAAAGATGCGAAGCAAAACAAACTCGTTGTTGGCTCGCAAGCTCGTATTCTTTATGCTGACGCACAAGGCCGCGCTGAAATCGCTAAAGCCTTTAATGATGCCATTAATCGTGGCGAGATAGGGCCAGTTGTACTTGGGCGTGACCACCATGACGTAAGTGGTACGGACTCACCTTTCCGTGAAACATCAAACATTTATGATGGTAGCCGCTTCACAGCAGACATGGCTATTCATAACGTAATTGGTGATGGTTTCCGTGGTGCTACTTGGGTATCTATCCACAATGGTGGCGGTGTAGGTTGGGGCGAAGTGATCAACGGTGGTTTTGGTATGCTACTAGACGGTAGTGAAGCTGCCGAGCGCCGTTTGAAATCTATGCTATTATTTGACGTAAATAACGGTATTGCTCGTCGTAGTTGGGCGCGTAACGAAGAAGCTAATTTTGCGATTAAACGTGAAATGGCTCGTACACCTAAACTTAAAGTGACCTTATCGAATAACGTTGATGATGAAATTTTAGCAAACTTAGATTTCTAATTTTGCATAAAAAACTAAACCAGCTCGTTTTTGATTAAAAACGGGCTGGTTATATTGTTTGCAGTAATGCTTTATCAACTGCCTTTAACAAAGAAGACTTTGTGGAAGGTTTGGTAATGTAGGCAGTTAAGCCAAGGGTTGCCCACTTGCGAATGATCTCTTTATTTTTGTTGGCACTAATTGCAACAATTGGAAGGTTTTTGCAATTTGGGATACTGCGTAAGTTTTTAGTTGTGTTATACCCATCTAAATTAGGCATGAATAAATCTAGTAACACGAGTGAAAAGCGCTGTTTTTTCAGTTTTTTTATTGCATCTAGCCCGCTTTCAACACTGACGACCTGATATCCCTCTCCAATCAAAATCCTCGATACCATTTCCCTGTAAAATTCGTTGTCTTCTACCACCATAATTTTTATATCGCTCTTTTTTTGTGGCGTCTCAGAGAGGGTACTATGCTGTTCTGATGGAATGGGAGAAGGTTTATCTTTCATTTCAGCAGTTTTATTTTTTGTTTCTTGAACGGTTTCAGCTGTGTCAGAATTATCTTTTTCATTTAATAACGCAGCAAGTTCAGCAAGAGAAAAGCGTCTTTCTTGTAACCGCTTTTTAAGCTCCTCAGCTACTTTTTCAAGCTGAGACTCTAAAGAGTCGATTAACGGTGACAGGTGCTCTTTTTGTAGGTCTTGTAGTAATTGGTCTTGTAAGACATTTATACCCTTATGATTATTCAGCTTTTCACGGGCATTATTTAAAGTCTCAGTGGCTTGACTGCGATAACTAGCAGCTTCATCAATTAAGTTTTTTAAATCGTCGTCAATTTTACCAAAGTGTTCATCTCTGAGTTTATTGACTTCAGTTTGGCTTTGAGTTCGTTTTAGTGCGTTATGTAAAATCATCTTAAAGCGATAATTTTCGTACATAGGTTTATAAACAAAGTAATCAGAAAAAATACCCTTAATACAACATTTAAAAGCGATCCCTGACTCTTTATTTTCGCATAGTAGAATATTTTCGTGCGGATAATTTAATAATCCTGACTCAGCAAGTAATTTATAACTTTCAATGCTTCTTGAGACACTCTCTCTGGCAAGAATAATGAGCTTTGGCTCTGTGGTAGCGATAACCTCTTCAGCATCTTTATGGCTTGTTAGTGTTCTAAATTCATCAACTTGAGAAGAAAGTACTTCTACTGCACCTGCTAACTCTGTAGGTTTGTCACATAAAATGATAACTTTTGGTCTTCTTTGCGCGTGGTCGACTTTTATTTGCATTGATAGTGGCTCATTTACTAGTCGTTTTATAAAGAATTTGAGTAAGTAACTTCTTTATTTTGCTGAAATAGTTGTAAAAACTCAGTTTGAGTGCATGGCTTAAAGTAATAAAACCCCTGAATTGACTTAACACCAAGGTTTTTTATCAATAGAAGATCTTCAAACTTCTCAACACCTTCGGCTACAATATCTAAACCGAGTTTATGGGCGATTTCACAGGTACTTACTACTATCGCTTTTTTACTGGGATCTTCGGCACTTCCGTTGACAAAACAGCGATCAATTTTGAGTTCATCAAAGGGAAGCTCATTAAGTTGCTTCATTGAAGAATAGCCTGTTCCAAAATCATCAATTGATAATTTAAAGCCTTTTAGTTTAAACCGTAAAAGAACATCTAACGAAGAACGTATATTGTTAATAATATTACTTTCCGTTAGCTCTAGGGTGATCTGTGAAGTGGGCATGGAAGCATCGGTGCATATGCGCTCAAGTTTTTCAGGAAGACTAACATCACTGAGTTCATTGGCACTAATATTAATACTAAATTGAAGGTTCGATAATAAGGTTCTGTTGATAGACCAAAATTCTACAGTTTGTTTTAAGAGTTGCTTGGTGAGCTCAGCTGTATGATTTGCACTTTCTAGTGTCTCAATAAAGTAGAATGGTGAAACAATACCATTTTGTGGGTGATTCCATCTTGCAAGCGTCTCAACACCAATAATCTTCTCAGTTCTACTACATACTTTAGGCTGGAAGTAAGCGATATATTCGTGTTTATAAAGTGCGTTGATTATCTCTTCATTAGGGTAAGTGATATCTTTCTTTTGTGAAGGGGGAGCTTTATTAAACTGACATAGTGCTTTATATAACTCTGCCAACTTACTAACTGATAATGGTTTTTCAATGCATGATATAATATTCAAGCCGTGCAGGGAGGCGAGTGAAGCGGCATTTTTAAGAAAAAGGCTGTTCTCACCACTTAATAGAGCTAACGGTTGCTGAAGGTTTAACTCGCTTAGCTTTCTTAGCATTTCTACACCATCAATAGAAGGCATATTCATGTCTAATAAGATTAGAGAAGCTTGATGGATCTCGGGGCTTGATAAAGCCTTATAACCGCAATCAAAACCAATGAATTTACACGGTGTTTGATTAGAAATTAGAAACTCTAATTGCGTTAATACAAGTTGACTATCGTCGATGGCTAGAATCAAAGGAGGTTGCTCCAACATACGTTCTACCCTTGGGTGTCTTGATCAGTATTAATTAGTATAGATGTAATTTCATCTTGTTGTAGTGGCATAGTTAATTTGGCCACCCATTAAGAAAGAAATGTTATGCTAATAAGCATACAAATTTGGGTGTAAA